>CAIYSA010000281.1 GCA_903928655.1 uncultured Bacteroidota bacterium | reverse complement strand
TAATTTTTTGTTTTTTTTGTAATTGCTTAATTGCGAAGGCTCAAAAAATGGACACTATTTTACTCATGAATGGAAATATTGTTGTAGAAAAAGTACTTGATACATTAATAGGAGCTGTTACTGTTTTAAATCCAAACCTAAAACCAGAGAAATTACATTATGAATATGATCAAATATATTGCGTAAAATATTCTAATGGCTTTATTGATTATTATTATAAGCAAGATACTGTTTTAGGAAATTATTTTACAAGAGAAGAAATGGAATATTATATTTATGGGGAGCGTGATGCGAGAAAAGGTTTTAAAGCACGTGGCTCATTAATTGGTGCAGGAATTGTTGGATTGGCATCAGGCGGATTAGGTATTTTTTTCGCACCAATTTTTCCTTATGGATATATGGGATTAAGCGGCATAACAAAAGTTAAAATAAAACATAGCACTATAAGTAATCCAAATTATATTGATCAAGATTCATATATTTTAGGTTACGAAAGAGTTTCAAGAAGTAAGCGCCGGGTTCAAGCTTTAATTGGTGGGACAGTTGGTTTAGCTGTTGGTTATGGCTTATATTTTGGTATTTTAAAAGACAATTTACCTACTAGTATTAAATTTAGGTTTTAGGTTTTTTAAATTTAAATAAAAGAGGTTTATCAATTTGATAAACCTTTTTTATTTATTTTACTTTTTTGCATTATAATAGTTCGTTTGCAATGTTTGCTAACTCGCTTCTTTCGCCTTTTTGTAGTGTAATATGTGCATATAAGTTTTGCCCTTTTAACCTATCAATTAAATAGCTTAACCCATTACTTTGAGAATCTAAATAGGGCGTATCTATTTGATAAATATCTCCTGTAAAAACGATTTTTGTGTTTTCACCAGCTCTTGTTATAATAGTTTTAACTTCATGTGGCGTTAAGTTTTGGGCTTCATCAACAATAAAAAACATATTACTTAAACTTCTTCCTCTAATAAATGCTAAAGGACAAATAACGATTTTTTCATTTTCAATCATTTCGTTTATTTGTTTAAGTTCTTTATCTTTTTCAGTAAACTGGCTTTTAATATATTTTAAATTATCCCATAATGGTTCCATATATGGATTTAATTTAGAGGTTACATCCCCAGGCAGATAACCAATGTCTTTATTACTTAATGGAACAATTGGGCGTGCTAAATAAATTTGATGATAATTACGACGTTGTTCCAATGCTCCAGCCAATGATAGTAATGTTTTTCCTGTACCAGCAACTCCTTGAACAGTTACTAATTTAATATCTGGGTTCATAATAGCATCTAAAGCAAATGATTGTTCAGCGTTTTTAGGAATGATACCATAAGAAGATGTTTTAGTTACACGCTTCAAATTTTTAGTTGGCTTGTCGTATCTAGCTAAAACAGATGCGTTTCCATTTTTGATTACAAAATAGTGATTGGCGCATGGTTCATCTTTTTTTAATACATCTTTTGCTGAGCAAACACCCTTTTCATAAATTTGATTTATAAGGTTTGGATCAACTTTATCCAATATTTTATTTCCAGTATAAAGTTCATCAACTGTTAATATTTTTCCAGTTGTATAATCTTCGGCGTGCAGGTTTAAAGACTTTGCTTTTATCCTGAGATTAATATCTTTTGTAACAAGAATTACTTTTCTGTCAGGATTTGTTTCTGCTGTATATAATGCTGCATTTAAAATTCTATGATCACCTTTTTTTTCTTGAAATATTTTTTCAGCATCTATATTTGATGAATTATGCATTTCAATTTTAAAATTTCCATGCGTCTTTCCATTTATAGGTGTCCATTCTTGTAATGAATTTTGTCCAGACATTAAATCTACATAGCGTGTAAATTCGCGAGCAGAAAAATTCTTAGTGTCATTTCCTTTTTTGAAATTATCTAATTCTTCTAACACTGTAATAGGAATAACAACATCATGTTCTTTAAAATGTTTTATTGCAGTATGGTCGTAAATAATTACAGAAGTATCAAGTACAAATATTTTACGTTCATTTTTTTTTGCTGTTGGAACTTTTTTTGCCATATAGATTTATATTAGGTTTATATAAATCTATTCTATTTTAAACATTAAAATGAAAATACTATTAAATAGAAATAAACAGTAAATTGTTAATCTGGTTTTTTGCTTATTTCTAATATAACACTTGGTTTTTTGGAATTTAATTTTTATGTTTATTAAACGTTAACTTAAAAACATATTTCCATGAAAAAACTATTACTTGTAAGTGCATTTTTTCTTTTCGCTTCTTCTCAGATGTTTTCTCAATGTATGATGAAACCCGTTTTGTTGAATGAAAGAGTTTCTCAGGCCTCTTTAGTAATTGAAGGAAAAGTAATAGATAAAAAAAGTTTTTGGGATCCTTCGCATCAAAATATCTATACTTCTAATTTAATCGAAGTATACAAATCTTTTAAAAACACTCCTTCACCTTATTTAGAAGTAATTACCGAAGGAGGAATAGTAGGCAACAATAAAGAAGTTGTTGAGCCCTCTTTAAATGTATCAATAAATGATATTGGTGTTTTTACTTTGAATCCAAATTCATTACCAAATCAATTTGGCAAACAGGTTTATGAATGTTATGCAAGTGCTCAAGGATTTATCAAATATAATGTTGAAGAAAATTTAGCGACAGAAACATTTAAAACATACACAAATTTATCTGCTACATTTTATAATGAAATTCAATTGGTAACAGGAGTAGCTTATTCTTTAATAAAACCATACAACGCTTTTTATTTACCAGCAGTTATTTCGGTTGCTGCACCAGCAGCATTAACAAGCTTTTCTCCTACAGCAATTACTGCAGGTACTTTTTCAGTATTAACCATAAACGGATCTGGCTTTGGAGCAGTTCAAGGCACTTCATTTGTTGAATTTAAAAATGCGGATGATGGAGGTGCAACGTATGTTAAGCCTGACGCATCTGCTTATGTATCGTGGAGTGCAACTCAAATTTTAGTAATAGTTCCTTCTACAAATTCAACATCAAATGCATCTGCAGGAACTGGATTGATTCGTGTTGATGTTGGCGGAGTAAAATCAACTAGTGCAACAAACCTAACTATTCAGTATAATCATATTAATGTGTATAGCTCTGTAGCTCCGGCAACCATTTATAATACCCGTCATATAAATAAGCAAGTAGGAGGTTACAATTGGAAAATGTATACTACTTTTAACAGTAATGCTTTAGCTAAGGCTTCATTTTTAAGGGCATTTCAAACATGGAGATGTGGAACGTATATTAATTGGACATCTTCAACCACAACTACAATAAATGCCGCTGCAAATGACGGTGTAAATGTTATTCGTTTTGATGTAGGTTCAGAATTGCCTGCTGGTGTTTTAGGAAGATGTACTAATCGTTTTTCTGGTTGTGGCTCAAATCCATCACAAAGTTGGTTTGTAGATGAATTAGATATTGTTTTTGATGATGCAACTACATGGAATTTCGGTCCTGCAGCCCCAACATTGTCACAATATGATTTTGAGTCGGTAGCAGTTCACGAACTAGGCCATGGTCATGAATTAGGTCATGTTATTAATACATTAGAGATAATGAATTATTCAATTGCAAACGGACAATCAAAACGTGTATTAAGTACAAATGATTTAGCGGGTGGAAATGCTGTAATGGCAAGAAATGCAAGTGGAACAGTTTGTTCATTAACAATGATGGCACCTTTAACAGCAAGTAATTGTGTTTTAGGGTCTCCAGTTGCAAGTTTTTCTGTAAGTTCAACTACTGGTTGTGTTGGTCAATCAATAAATCTAACGGATGGTTCTACTGATACACCAACTTCATGGGTTTGGAATATGGCTGGAGGGACTCCCAACTCTGCCACTACTCAAAATACTTCTGTTACTTATTCTACATCTGGTGTAAAAACAATTTCTTTAACTGCAGCAAACTCTAACGGTACAAGCACAGCTGTGATTACAATAACAGTAAACGCCTACCCAACTGTAAGTGTAACAACATCATCATTTTTAATGTGTGATGGAGAAATTAGAGTTTTAAACGCTTCTGGTGCAACATCATATTCATGGACACCATCAGGTTCATTAAGTGGTTCTATTGGAGCGGTAGTAATTGCGTCACCCATTGTAACAACAATTTATACCATAACAGGTACAACAGGAACTTGCCCATCAAATTCAACATTTACACTAACTGTAAATCCTTGCACTGGTTTTGAGGATTTAACTTCAACAGGTCAGGTAACTATTTTTCCTAATCCGAGCAATGGATTATTTAAGATTCAATTTGATGTTGAATTAGAAGTAAATATTGTCTCATTAATTAATCAGCTAGGTCAAGTAATACGTGTTCTAAATAATATTAAATCAAACAAAATGGAATTAGATTTGAGTGATTATAATAATGGGATTTATTATATAAAGGCAAATACCTCCAAAGGTATTTTGATTAATAAATTAGTAAAGCGTAATTAAGATTGTTTAATGAGTATTAAATAATTTACACAGTAAGAGTTGCCTCTGACAAGTTACAATAAACAACTATGATTATTAAAGAATAAGAATTGTTTAAATTATTGATTAAAAAAAAGATTTGCTTAATTTCTTGTTGCTTTTTCTTGGCTTAACATCGTTAAGTTTGCTATGCGATACAATAAACGAGAGGCAACATTTGCATTCCATTCATCTTCTCCACCAACTTCATTAATGTCGAACGCAATAATTTTTTTTCCAGATGCAACAACCATTTCTAATAAGTATAATATTTGATCTGTTTCAAAGCCACCAGCAACAGGCGTTCCTGTGCCTGGACAAAGTTTAGGGTCTAAGCCATCAATATCAAAACTTAAATAAACATTTTGTGGTAATTCATTTACAATGTTTTCGCAAATACTGTGCCATGTAGTTCCTTTATATTGTTGTTGTTTAATATCTCTATCAAAAAAAGTTTTCACTCTGTTGTTCGAATTATTAATAATATCTAATTCAGCTTGGCAATAATCCCTAATCCCCACTTGAACTAATTTTTTTACATTTTCAATTTTTAAAGCATTAAACATAATCGATGCATGTGAAAATTCAAACCCTTCGTACGCATCCCTTAAATCTGCATGCGCATCAATTTGTAAAATTCCAAATTCACCAACGTGTTCGCTTAAAGCTTGCATCATGCCAAGTGGAGTAGAGTGGTCGCCCCCTAATAATCCAACTGTTTTATGTTGTTTTAAGAAATGTAATGCTCGTTGTTTTACCCAAGCATTCATTTCGTTACAAGCTATATTTATTTCATTTATTTCTGAAATTTCCGAAATAGGTTCACCATTGCTTTGTCTATCAATAATCATTTCAGCAACAGGTCGATAAATTTCACTTTTATCTTTTATGTCTTCATTTATTTCATCCATTGCAATACCTAATTTCCAGGCATCTTTTACAATTGGATCAAATAAATCAACTTGAAACGAAGCTTCAAAAATTTGTTCAGGGCCTTCAACAGTTCCGCCACCATAACTAACCGTTACTTCCCAAGGAACTGGAATTAATACTGTTTCTGCCTCATTTAATGTAAACGGTAAACCAAACATGCTCGCATTTACATCGCCAACGCTATTCGGATCAAAGTTTTTTATTTTATCTTGTTTATTCATTGAGTTTATCTTTTTATGATTTTTGAAATTCAGTTTTACCGATAGTTTAATTTTTAGTTTTGATAAAATATGAAACTATTATTTTTAGGGAGCTAGTCTTTCTATTTTCCAATTTTGATTTTCTAAAGTATAGCAAATTCTATCATGTAATCTATTTTTTCTTCCTTGCCAAAATTCATAATAATTTGCTTGTATGACATATCCACCCCAAAAATCAGGACGTTGGATGTCTTTTCCTTCTAATATAGAAGTTGTAGCTTGAATAATTTCTTCCAGTACTCCTCTATTAAATAGTTTTTTACTTTGTGGCGAACTCCATGCTCCTATTTGAGAATCTCGTGGACGAAGTTTAAAATACGCGTCACTCTTTTCTAATGGAGCCCTATAGGCTTTGCCTTCAATTCGTATTTGACGTTCTAATTCTGGCCAAAAAAATGTTAAGCAAACATTATTGTTTTCATCAATTTCTTGTCCCTTTTTTGAGTTAAAGTTTGTATAGAAATAATACAGATTGCTAAAAAATTCACGAAGATAAATTATTCTTGAATTTGGTTTTAGATCTAAAGAAACTGTAGATAATGTGCAAGCTTGAACTTCTAACACCTTTGATTCAATTGCATTTTGCATCCATTTTTCAAACTGCAAATCAGGAAATGAATTAACATCTTGTTCGGATAACGTTCCTTTTAAAAAATCTTCTCTTAGTTGAGAAATATGCTGATTTATTTCGCTCATTTTTTCTAATTTTACACAAATATAAAGCAATAAAACGATTGATTAAGCCTGGAGAGATTTTAATTGCAAAACCTTTTTTGCAAGATGATTATTTTAAACGATCAGTAATTTTTACTGTTGAACATAATTCAACAGGAAGTCTTGGCTTTGTATTTAATAAGCCTCATGGTTTATTGCTAAAAGATATATTCCCACATCTGAAAAATGGTAATTTTCCTTTATTTGAAGGCGGTCCTGTTTCCGAAAATCAATTATTTTATACACATACTATTGGCAAAAAACTAATAGATAGTATTGAGATTTCAAATGGTGTTTTTTGGGGAGGTAATTTTTTTGAACTTTCTAAAATGATTGAAAATAATGAGCTAAAAAGTAATGAAATTAAATTTTATATTGGCTATAGCGGTTGGAGCGCAGGGCAAATAGATTTTGAGATGGAAAAGGAAATGTGGCTTATTCAGCAAGCAAATTATAATGAATTAATCTCAATGCCACCTAATAAAATGTGGGGTAATGAATTAGATAAAATAAATAGTGGCTTTAAGGCTTTTAGTGATTATCCTTTTGACCCTTCCTTAAATTAAATAAATAATGAAAAACGTTTTAATTGTATACTTCTCGCAAACTGGCCAAGCTAAATTAGCAATAGATTCAGTGATGGGAGCTTTTGAAAATAACGCAAATTATAAAACATATTATTCATTGATAAAACCCAAAGTTGCTTTTCCATTTCCTTGGAAGTATACCGAATTTTTTGACATGTTTCCTGAAACAGTTCAAGGAATACCCTGTGAAATTGAGCTTCCAGCAATTGATTTAGCTATTAAATACGATTTAATTATTGTAGCATACCAACCTTGGTTTTTAAATATTTGTATTCCAATAAATAGTTTTTTGCAAAGTGAAAGTGCAAAATTAATTTTCAATAACACTCCTGTTATTACAATTATTAATTGTAGAAATATGTGGATTAGTGCTCAGGAAAAAATGAAACGAATCCTACTTAGTCTTAATTCTAACCTTGTTGGAAATATTACGTTTGTCGATAAATCATCAAATTTGATTAGTTTGATTACTGTTCTAGCATTTATTTTAAAAGGCAAAAAAGAAAACTTTTTAGGCATGTTTCCTAAATATGGGGTCAATTCTTCAGATTTAGAAGTTGGCAAAATTTATGGAAATTTAATTCTGTCGCATATGGAAACAAATAATTTGCCAATGTTACAAACGGAATTAATTAACAAAAATGCTGTCAATATTAGAAGTAATATTATGATAATGGAGGGAAGAGGAAGTTTGTTATTTCCTCACTATGCAAATTTTATAACCAAAAAAGGAAGTGCTGGTAGCAAAGAAAGAAGATTAAGGGTTAGAATATTTGGAATATTATTGCCTACAGTAATATTGCTTTCTTCTCCTTTTATTACTATCATTTCTAGGTTAGCACCAATTTTCGCCAAAAAGAAACTTCAAAAAAAAATTCATTATTATCGTCAAAATTTATTAAAAGATATGTGATATTGCATATCTTTTGTTTAAATTTGATTTATAACTATTTAAAATGAAAAAAGTAATTTATATTCTTTTTGTGTTTTCAACACTCTATTTAATAAGCTGTAAATCAGATAACAATGATGATCCTTTAACCCCGTCAACTGGTGATGAAAGGGATAAGTATGTCGGAACATGGATGTGTAATGAAATTAGTCAGGTAATAAATTCATCCTACACCATTTCGATTAGTAAATCAACAACTAACTCTTCTGAAATTATTATAAATAAATTTTATAATATGGCTTCTCAAGCAAGAGCCTCACTATCTGTAAATAATATTACTATTCCTTATCAAAGTCTTTCGTCATTAGGTTTTGCAAGTGGAAGCGGAACTTTAGCTGCAAATGGAAAAAATTTAGCTTTAAATTATATTGTAAAAATAGGTCCAAATCCAAATGACACATGTTCTGCAAATTGTGTAAAACAATAATAACGAATTATTGAATTGTTTTTTATTCCAATTTTAAGATAAAACTTACCACTTACAAAACAAAACTAACCACATCTAAATTAGGTGTGGTTTTTTGTTTTTAGGTAAAATATCTTTACTTCAGCAAATAACTCTAGTTGCAAATAGAGTATTAAAAAATTAATTAACACTTAAAATAAATATTATGTCAATCTTAGGAAATAATTCAGCGAAGTTAAACGAGATAATTTTCGCAAACAGAAACAAAAACTATGGAGCGTATGCCATTCGTTCTGCTTACAATGATTCTTTATTAAAATCATTAGTCTATTTGGCTTCTTTACTAATATTAATTTTCGGAACTACTACTTACATGAGTAGAAATAATAGTAGTAGTGAAGAAAAAAAAATAGTGTTGTTAGATGATGTGAAACCAGACTATACTATTGAATATACTGTTGAACCAGAAAAGCCTAAGGTTATTCCTCCGGTTGAAAATGAAGCTGCTGCTCCTGCAGGAGTTGGAACGCCAACTATTGTTGACGAAGCCACTCCTTCTCCATCTGTAAATTTAGAAAATCCAAATGCAGGATTAGGTGTGTCAACAGCAACCGGAACATCTGTTAACAGTACTTTAACTGTAAGTAATCCTAGCGTAAATGTAGATAATGAAGATAATAATATTGTACATTTTGCAGTTGAGGAAATGCCGGAGTATAATTTAATTCCTAATGGTGTTTTAATTTATGTGTCTAGTAATATCGTTTATCCTGCATTAGCTAGAGAAATAGGCAGAGAAGGAGTTGTTCATGTGTCGTTTGTTGTGAATCAACTTGGAGTAGTTGAAGGAGTAAAAATTTTAAAAGGTATTGGATATGGTTGTGATGAAGAAGTTTTAAGAGTGATAAATAAAATGCCCGTTTGGAAAAAGCCTGGAAAAAATAATGGCAAAGCAGTAAAAGTAAGGTATAATATTCCGGTTTCTTTTAAATTGAGATAAGTGAAATAAAATAAAAAAATCTATACAAATTTGGTGTGGATTTTTTTATTTAAAATTTGAAGCCAATTGTTAAATAAATAAAATGGCTCGTAATATATAAGCTTGAAGGCGTAAAATTTTCATTAAAATAAAAAGGAGATAAGCCATATCTAAATTGTAATTCGGCAAATATTGCTTTGTAATTTAATGGTGTGTTTTTTTGAAATCCAAACCCAGCACATAAAAACGAACTATTTACAGAATTAAATGCGGGTGATTTAAATGGAGTTCTTTCACTTTGATTTACGATTTCATTTCCATTATTATCAACTTTTAAATTACTTGCCACAATCCATCTATAGCAATAACCAGCAAATATATAGGATGAAAAAATCGCATTTGTTTCTTTTTGGAATGAATGTTTTAGTTGAATCGGAAAATCAACTTCATGGATTGTTAATTGATATTTATAATTCATTTTACCATTATATAGTTTTAAGCTATCACTATAAAAATAGTACGAATTAAAATTTACGCCATGAAGCATATATTCTGCTCCAATCATTAAAAAATCTTTATTTTTTTTATTTAGCCTAAACTCCTCTTTAATAGAAAAGCAAAATGCCATTTTTTGTTTAGCATTTGAAGTATGATTTTTATTAGGAGTGTAAATTCCTAAAACAGGAGATAAGCTAATTCGAGTTTTTACAATCGGATTATTTCTTTTGTTTCTTAGCTTTTTGCCACCATCTTCTTGTGCAGTTGATTGAAGTAAAATGAAACTTAAACAAAAAACAAAAAAATATTTTATTTTATTTATTAGCAACTATTTATTTTTTTTTAGCTTTAAATAAAGGAACCGTACTGCATGGTTCGCCATACATTATAGATTTTGCAAAGGGCTTTAATTCACTTATTAGTTTGATATATGCATGTTTGGTAATTGGCAAATTTCCACAACCTTTAATTACTATTCTTTGATCTTGGTAAGCCGAATAATCTATTTTATTTAGTGAATCTTCAAACAATATTGTTTCAAGTTTTTCTAAATCACCGAAAATTACTTTTTTTGCAATCCCTTCAAGTTCTAATGCTATTAGCATAAATGCCCAAGTTGGAACTATTGCATCATTTGAGCAAGTAATTGCAACATAATTATCTTTGTATATATTCCAATCATTTTGTTTAATGAATTCTCTAAAGTCTTTTTCTTTAAGCATTAATTCGTGAAACAATAGTGGCTTAATATCAAAAAGTACACGCTTGCCTTTTGAGTAAAATTCTTCTAAATCTATGTTTATTAAACCGCTGTTAGCAACTTTATTGATTATTTCTTTTTCCATAGTTAGTAAAATTGAGATTAAATGTTTTGAACCAATTTTTACATGAAGCCTAATTCCAATTGAGCAACTTCAGTCATCATGTCTTTGGTCCAAGTAGGTTCAAATGTTAATTTTAATTCAGTAGAATTGATATTTGGCAGTAACTTTAATTTATTTTCAATTTCGGCAGGAAGCGTTTCAGCAACCGGACAATTTGGTGAAGTTAAAGTCATAGTTATTTTTAAATGATTATCTTCATTTAAATCCAATTCGTAAATAAGTCCCAATTCCCAAACGTCTACTGGTATTTCAGGGTCATAGCAAGTTTTTATCTCGTCAATAACCCGTTGCATTAATTCTGTATTTTTTGTTATTATTATAGCTCCCATTTTCTTTTAGAATTTATAACCTTTAAAGGTTTTCGTAAATTCAGCGTCTTCAATTTTCGGATTTACTTGTAAAAAGAAATAATCATACTGCTCAAATAATCCTCTATCATCTGATACTTTTACTCCAATCGGCAAAAAATATAATTGATCAATGTAAAGTGTTACGTCTTTTGCATAAGCATTTGGGACTTTTAATTTCTGGCCCACTTTTAAAATGTCAAAATAATCATTTAGTTTTGGATTAACTTCTAAAATCATATATTCGCTAATATGAAGCTTACGTGCAATTGAAGTTAGACTTTCGTTTTGACCAACCGTATATGTTTCGTATGCAAAATCCTTGTTATTTATTATTATTTTATAGCAAGGTCTATTATTGTAATACTCTTTTGATTCTAATTTGAAATATTCATCAAAATTATTCCCAACTTTTTTAGCCATATAAGCTACAATACTTCCAAAATAATCAAATCCCATATCATTAAGATTATGATGTTGATCCTGTCTCATTAATGACCCTAAAGGATCTAAACTTAAGTTAAAATAAGGAAATGCGTTTGGTTTTACATAAGCTTTGTTATTATTCCAACCGGTAACCCATAACAATTCAATCCCTTTAATGTATAAGTATATTTTTCGAGGATGACGATTTAATTTCACTGCTGATTCGTAATGATTCATTCCTTTTTTACCACGTTCAGTAATTTTTAGATTGTACTTAAAGCGTTCAGTATCATGAATAGACTTTAACATTCTAAAAATGATTTCTTTTGTAGCCAATTCTTGTTTTTGAGCCAGTAAATTGCTGCTATAAAATAATGAGATTATAGCTAGTATATATATATATTTAATCGTTTTTAACATAGGTCGCAAAGTTAAAACAAAGTTTAGATTTATTTTAAAAAATTGTTAATTATTTGGTTATTAATTAATTAGTGATTTAAGGTTTTTTTTTATAAATTTACTTATTACGCATCATAAAATAACCTATATTCACCCCCTGAAATGATTCAATATAATAACATAACACAATTAATTACCGAACTTCTGTATAAGAATGACTGTGTTATTGTTCCAAATTTAGGAGGATTTGTTGCTCAAAGTTATTCTTCACATTTTTCTAACGGAAGTAGTTTACTTTTACCTCCAACAAAGCAAATATTATTTAATAAAAATCTAAAACATAATGATGGCTTGTTAGTTTCCTCTTATTCTGAAAAGTTTGAATTAAGTTACGACTTGGCTTTCATACAAATTGAAGATTACAAAGAATATATACAATCACTATTAATAGTTAAAAAACGATTTGAACTATTAAATCTTGGTTTATTATATGTTGATCTTGATAATGAAATTCGATTTGAATCGAAAATTGATGTTAATTTTTTAATAGATTCTTTTGGGTTTGAACCTGTAATTGCAAAAGAAATTGAAAAAAATGCTGAGCCATTTTTGAATAAGACTTTATATGAAGATAGAAAAATAAATAGCACTAAAAAATCTTCAAAAAAATATTCAGTAAAACAGATAGCCTTGCTAGCTATTGGCTTGCCTATTACAATTACAATGTTGGTTTTTGCTGCAAATTCCAAACCAATGGAACCAATAATGCATTCTTCATTAAATCCATTTTATAATTCTCCAAAAACATATTCTAAGCTTAGTAAAAGCGACAATAAATCGTTTTTTTTAGATAAAATATCAAAGGCTTCACTTATAGAAGATAATAAAGGGAACGCTACATTTATTTTGACTGAAAAAGGAGTGACATTAATTTCTTCAAATAAAGAAGTTGAAGAAATTAAAAAGGAAGAAAATAATATTGTAAATACAAGTGCTAATTATCAAGTTGTAGTTGGTTGTTTCGGTATTGAATCAAACGCAAGTAATTTAATAAAGAAATTAAAATCAAAAAATATAAATGCTGCAATTTCTGGCATAAACGCTAAGGGATTACACGTTGTAAGTTGTGGTGGGTTTAATGCAAAAAGCGAAGCAATTGTTTTAGTGAATTCTTTAAAAAATGAATTTCCGAATGCCTGGATAATGGCAAAATAATTTCCAATTCAATTACTTAATAATATTTGTATGAATGAAGTAATCGAAAAAACATTTCTAATATTAAACTAGTTTTATCCTCATTATAAATTATGTTAAGATTTGTATTAATTCTTTCTTTCTTTCTGGTATCTAATTTGAAAGCTCAAGTTGATTCTGTAAAAAAGTTTGATCCAAAAGAAGAAATAGCTTTTGATGGAAAGCGTTATCGGGTATTTAACAATTGGCTAAGTATTGGACCTGGTGCAGGATATAATTCTCATTGGCCAAAGGATGAAAAAAATGTAGCAGTTGATTTTTCTTTTCATATTAAAGATAAGTATTTTCGAATAGGTTCATTTATGAGTGGTGTAGATTTTACAGCCGCTAATAATTACAATTTCCATCTACAATATGGTTTAAGAAAAGAAACAACTAAATACAATTTAGCAGCTTTTATTGGGCCATCTTATTCTTATTTTAAAAGACCATTGAGCGATTCTATCATTTTTGGATTACCTAATATTCTTAATAAAGTTTACAGTGAGTTTGGTGCTTATGCTTGCGTGGAGGCTGTTTATAAAATAAAATATGATGTTGGGTTGGGTGGCCAAGTTTTTTGTGATTTTAACCGTGTTCAATTAGTTTATGGTGTAAGACTAATTGCATATTTTTCAAGTTCATTTAGAGGTGTAAAATATGGAAGAGCAACTCCAAAAAAATAGTGTAACTAGTTTTGATTTTTTTATTGTAGGGCAAGGAATTGCAGGAAGCATTTTATCACTAAGTTTAATAGAAGCAGGATTTTCAGTTTGTGTTATAGATAATGCAAAATTATCAAGTTGTTCAGCAGTTGCTGCAGGTATTTGGAATCCAGTTGTTTTTAAGCGGCTTTCTAAAAGTTGGCTGGCAGATGATATTGTTCCTGAATTATTAAGGTTTTATTCTCATTTTGAAACTATTTTTGAAACTAGTTTAATTACAAAACGAATAATTATTAAGACTTTTACAGAATTACAAGAGAAAGAATTTTGGTTAAAAAAGGCTGTTTCAGAAAACGGATATTTAGAAAATAAAATATATACTAATTACAATTTATCTAACAATCAAATAATTGATTCTTATTCAAAAGTTTTGGAAGCTGGCAACTTAAATGTTATTGACTTCTTGTCTCAAACAAAAAAATATATTTCAGAACGTTTCAACTATTTGGATGAAACTTTTTCATTTAATGAATTAAAAAATGAAGATGACGAAGGAATTTATAAAAACATTTCATTTAAAAATATCATTTTTTGTGAAGGGCATTTAATTTCAAATAATCCTTTTTTTAATTGGATACCAAATAAACCTGCTAAAGGCGAAGTATTAATTATAAAGTGCAACGATTTAATTTTGGAAAACGATATTTTAAATAAGGGTATTTTCATCATGCCTTTAGGAAATTCTCTGTATAAAGTTGGGGCAACTTATCAATGGGATAAATTAGATGATTTACCAACATCTGATAAATTAATTGAATTAGAAACACGGTTGAAGCAAGTTATTCATTGTTCTTACGAGGTAATAAAACACGAAGCTGGCGTTCGTCCATCTGTAATAGATAGAAGACCAATAGTTGGAGTTCATCCAAAGCATAAAAATATGTTTGTTTTTAATGGATTTGGCACAAAGGCTGTTATGCTGGCACCCTATTTTTCGAAACAATTAGTTAGTTTTATTAAAAATAAATCTATCATTTTAGCGGATGTTAATCCTGCACGATTTATGAATTAAATTTCTTTCCAATCATTTTTGCTTTTTATTTTGTTTATTTTCTTCAATAAAATAATTTTTGTTTCCGAATAAAATCAATTAAATTGGTAAATATTTATATGATGACCAAAATGCACAGTTTAAACCTAATTGGACGAAGAGAATTTGTAAATTTTCCTTTGTTAAATATTGAACAATTGGTAGCTAAAATTGATACGGGTGCTTATACTTGTGCTATTCACTGTAAGCAAATAGATTTGAAAATAATAGAAAAAAAAGAAACTCTTTGTGTTAAATTTTTGGATGATAAAATCCATTATTTTACTGATTTTTTTAAAAAGAAAATTAAAAATTCTTTTAGTGAAATGGAAGAAAGATTTGTTATAAAAACCATAATTCAAGTGGGGCAAAAAAAAATAAAAACCTCTATTTCCTTAACAGATAGAGCAAGTATGAAATATCCTGTATTAATTGGAAGACGTTTATTAAAAGGAAAATTCATTGTAGATGTTAATTTAATTTATACAAACGGAATAATTATTTAAAAATTATATAAAATGAAAATTGCAATTTTATCTAGAAATAGAAATTTATATTCTACAAAAAGACTTATTGAAGCTGCAGAACTTCGAGGACATGAAGTGTTAGTTTTGGATCATATGAAATGTGTTTTGGTTATAGAACAAAGTAGACCTCATATTTATTATAACGGAAAAGAAGTGACTGATGTAAATGCGGTAATACCGCGGATAGGTGCAAGCGCAACTTTTTACGGTTCAGCTGTAGTTCGCCAGTTTGAAATGATGAAAATTTTTACCGCTGTTGAATCTCAGGCTTTAGTTCGCTCTCGCGATAAATTGCGTAGTTTGCAAATATTGGCTAGAGCAGGTATTGGCATGCCGAAAACAGCTTTTGCTAATGAGCCAAGAGATATCGAGTCAGTAATTCAAAGTATTGGTGGCGCGCCTTGTGTTGTTAAATTATTAGAAGGTACCCAAGGTATTGGAGTTATATTAGCTGAGAATGATAAAGCAGCAAAATCAGTTATGGAAGCATTTTTGAAATTAGATGCAAATATGTTGGTTCAAGAATATATTAAAGAATCAAAGGGAGCTGATATTAGAGTATTTGTAGTTGATGGACAAATTGTTGGAGCCATGAAACGACAAGCTAAAGATGGAGAATTTAGAAGTAATTTGCATAGAGGCGGAACGGCATCAATCATTCAATTATCTCCCGAAGAAAGAGCAACAGCTATAAAATCAGCAAAAAAGTTGGGACTAGGAATTGCTGGAGTTGATTTACTACAAAGCGATAGAGGACCTTTAGTTATGGAAGTAAATTCATCGCCAGGTTTAGAAGGTATTGAAGGCGCTACTGGATTAGATATTGCATCTAAAATTATTGAATACGTTGAACGAAACGAGTTTAACATTCCTGGCCAATAACCATGGAAGATTTTGTTATAAATTTACAAACCATTAAGGTAGGTGAAAGCAAACAAATTGTTTTAAATTCCTATGAATTGCACACGAAAACAAAAATTGAAATTCCAGTATTTGTTTTTCGAAGTAACAATCCTGGGCCAACTATTTTGTTTTCTGCAGGCATGCATGGAGAGGAAACAAATGGCATTGAAATTATTAGAAAATTAATTACTAGACAAAGTTTAAAAAATTTGAAATGCGGAAATGTCATTGCCATTCCTGTAATTAATAGCGTTTCATTTTTATACGGAAGTAGAGATTTGCCTGATGGTAGAGATTTAAACAGGTGTTTTCCAGGAAAAAAAAACGGATCATTTGGTAGTAGAATTGCCTATGATTTAATGAAACATATAATCCCCTTAATTGATTTTGGCGTAGATTTTCATACCGGTGGAGCAAAAATAAATAATTCGCCACAAATACGTTGTGTATTCGATTTTCCCGAAAATTTACAATTGGCAAAAAAGTTTTCTCCACCACTTATTATAGATAGTAAATACAGAGAAGGTACATTTAGAAAGGAAGCTTCTAAAAAAGGAAAACCAATATTGGTATATGAAGGTGGTGAAAGTATGCGCTTTGATTATACTGCAATAAATGAAGGGATTAATGGATGCTTTAGATTATTAAAGAATTTTGGAATGACAGATATTGATGTGCCAAATAATGTTTCAGTAAATATTATAAAAGATACTTGGATAAGAGCAGATGTAAGTGGAATGTTCCACATGAAAGTAATTAATGGTGCTTACGTTTCTAAAGGAGATTTATTAGGTGTTGTTTGTAGTCCTTTCGAAAATTTAGAACGCCAGATTTTATCTACTGTAGATGGTTATATTATTGGAATTAATAATCATCCAGTTGTAAACCAAGGCGAAGCTTTAATTCATATTGGTTTAGAATAAAAAAATTAGTTTGTTTTTCCGTTTTTCAATTCTTCCAGCATTTTAATTCTATATAATCCAACTAATCAAATGATTATTAATTAAAGCTAGTACAAATAAAAAAGGCTTTCTCAACTGAGAAAGCCATTTCAAAAAGTAAATTAGTTTAGTTTATTTTAATTAACTCTACATCAAAAATTAACCAAGCATTTGGTGGAATAACACCACCTGCGCCTTGTTCACCATAACCTAATTCTGAAGGAATAATGAATTTAGTTTTACCACCAACTTTCATTAATTGTAAACCTTCTGTCCAACCTTTAATTACTTGGTTTAAAGGAAAAGTAGCTGGTTGGCCTCTATCAACTGAACTATCAAATTTAGTTCCGTTTAATAAATAACCAGTATAATGAACTGTTACTTGATCAGTTGCTAATGGAGACACTCCACTTCCTTCTAACTCAGTAATGTAACGTAAGCCACTTGCTGTAGTTGTAGCCTTTCCATAAGTTTCGTTTAACGTTTTATCCATTTTAGCTTTTTCAGCCGCAGCCGCAGCTTCTTGTTTAGAACTTAAACCAGCTTTTGCAGATTCAAATACAGATGCTGCGTCAAAAGCTAACGCTTCTTTTCCTTTTCTTAAAATAGTAAGATGTTTAACGGTATCGTTTCCTTCTATTTTATTTACAACTTCAATACCTTCAACAACATTTCCAAATACAGTATGTTTTCCATCTAACCAATCAGTTTTTACATGGGTTATGAAAAATTGGCTTCCATTAGTTCCAGGACCAGCATTTGCCATTGATAAAATACCAGGGCCAGTGTGTTTTAAAGTTGCATCAATTTCATCAGGAAATTTATAACCGGGATCTCCAGTTCCTGTTCCCAATGGACAACCACCTTGAATCATAAAATTTGGAATTACTCTATGGAATTTTAATCCATCATAATAAGGAATCCCTTCTGCTTTAGCAGTGTTTTTCATTGTGCCTTCTGCTAATGCCACAAAGTTACCAACTGTCATAGGTGTTTTTTTGAATTCTAAAGCGCAATAAATATTACCCTTATTAGTTTCAAATTTGGCATACATGCCATCCGCTTGCTTACTTAAAAATTCTTTATCCATTTTGCTTAGTTTTACTTTTTTTGGTTTTTTACCTTTTCCTTTGTCATTTCCTGCAATTGATATATTGCCTATAAACATTAAAACAGATAATGCTAAAATTATTTTTTTCATTTTGTTTTATTTTAAAAGTATTAATAAAAGGTTTTTATAAATTATTGTCCTGGCATTTGTTGTTGCTGTGGTGGAGCAGGAGTAGTATTAATATCTACTAACTCGATTTCAAATGCTAATGGAGCAAATGGTGGAATAACACCACCAGCACCACGAGCACCATAAGCTAAATTAGAAGGAATCAATAAAGTTGCTTTTCCGCCTTTTGCCATTAATTGTAATGCTTCATCCCATCCTGGAATTACCATACCTTGACCTACAATAAATTTAAATGGTTCAGGTTTTCCAACAGATGAGTCGAATTCTTGTCCGTTTAATAATTTACCAGTATAATTTACAGTAACTTCATTTCCTGCTTTTACTAAAGCACCTTTTCCTTTTTTAGTTTCAGTATAAAATAAACCACTTGCAGTTGGAGTAGTTGTTATTTTTTTATCAGCAACATATTGAGCAATTTGTGGCTTTTCTTGTTCTGCCATTTTAGCCATTTCAGCTTCTTGTTGTTTTTGATTTTCTTCTAATTCTTTTTTAGTTTTAATTTCAACCATTTTAATTTCAACCTTAAGCATATCGCCTGGTTTTAAAAATGGAGGTAATTGTGGTGCACGTTGAGTTTTTAAATAAAAAGAATCTGCACTCACAATAAATGAAGCACTATCTCCTTTTGCCATCATCATCATTGCATCTTCTAAACTTCCTTTAAAAGAAGATTTTGGCATAATAAATTTAGTTATACCAGAGCCATCTTGACTTGCCGCTGCTGAACTAACCAAAACGGAGTCATTAGAAACTAATTTGAAAATATATCTAAAAGCTACACCGTCGCCTTCTATTACTTTAGTACCCTTTTCATCTTGGGTAAAAAATTTATAGTTTAAACCGTTTTCTGCTGTTTCATAACCTTCATATTTTGATTGGGTACAAGCCGCAAGTCCTACTAATAATGCAGAACCTAATAAAATTGTGATTTTGTTCATGTTTTTTTTATTTTATATCTATTAATGTTAAATTATAAACTAATGGTGTATAAGGTTGCACTAATTGGTTCGAGCTACCTAATTCTCCAAAAGCCAGCCGTGAAGGTACAATTATTTTTGAAAATTCACCTTTTTTTAATGATCCAATAACAATATTTAACCCTTTTATTAATTGATCGGGTGTGCCATAAATAAGTTCAATTTTTTGAGGCGTTGAATCAAGAGGTTTTCCATCTAAAAAATACCCCTGATATTGGACTATAATTTTGTTTCCAAATTGAATTTTTTGATTTTGATTTTCTTTTTTTTCAAGTTGATAAATTCCATAGGAATTTGGTTTACAATTTGGATATTTTTATACTTAATTTTTTATTAAT
>CAIYSA010000280.1 GCA_903928655.1 uncultured Bacteroidota bacterium | reverse complement strand
TGATGAATACATTAAAAACAAAAAAGATAAATGACATTAAAAAAGATGAAAAAACTATAAATGGTAATTGGAAAAGTATTTTACTATTTAAGATTGTGAGTTTATTTATAACAGCTCGGTATAAATGAGTAATACTTAACCCTAATGGAAACCAAAGCAAAAAAATAATGACATCGAGGGCATTTGTTTTGTAACTTAATTTAAAAAAGAATAAATTAATTGCTGTGTAAAATAACCAACCAATTAGCTGACAAGACCAATAAATATTTTGTTTCTTATACATTCTTTAATTTATGCCTAACCATTCTTTTCGAGCCTTCAGTTGTTGTTCTGTAGCTTTATCATTCAACTCTAATATATCAGTTTCTGTAACTTCTACGGGTTTGATTTTTGCTTTTAAGAGTTTAGTTTTTTCATTTCCGTTTTTGTCTTTTCTTAAAACTTCTATTATTAATTTATCTCCAGCTTTTGCATTTTCCATGTAGCCACCCAAAACCTCTTTAATATTTTCTAATGATAGCTTTCTATTATTAAAAGTAATTATTTCATCACCTTCTTTAAAATTTAATTTTTTTCCAAAAGCATCCAACTTATCTGTATTTACAACTATTAAATGATTTGTTGTAGGATTGTAGCCAACCGAAATTCCACCTAGTGTTATTTTTTCTTCGGTGCGAGTTTCGATATAATTCATGCCAACCATATTAAAAACTTCTTTAAAAGGTAGTGGTTTGTTTCCATCAACATATGAATTTAAAAAATATCTTACTTCCTTAAAGCTTAGTTTTTCAATATCATCAAATAAATCATCATCATTAAATGAATTTGATTTACCATATTGTTTTGAGAGATCATACATTAATTCTTGTGTTCCATATTTTCCATTGCTATAATAGCGAAGCATAATATCCAAACACATTCCTATTAACGCTCCTTTTTCATAAACGTTTGGATATTGTGGTTTGTATTTATCCAACACATACTTACTCATTTTTGTAAATGGCACCGTATCATTGAAATTTCTTGCATTTTTCATTTTGGTAATCATGACGTCGAAAAAAGCATCATATTCTATCAATCCAGTTTTTACTTGCATGTGATGGGCAGCATATTCAGTTAACCCTTCATATAACCATAGGTGCTTACTCATTTGAGGTTTATTAAAATCAAAATCACCGATTTCTTTTGAGTGAATATTAAGAGGAGTTACAATATGAAAAAATTCATGTGCCGAAACATCTCTAATTTCCTGAGCCAAAACGGTTGTATCTGCTTCTGGTAAGAAATAGAACGATGAATAGCTATGTTCTAAAGCCCCATTTGAACCACTTAATGAAGCTTTGTCTGTAAAATAAAATAGAAATGCATATTTATCAATTGGCAAAATACCTCCAAGGTATTCGGCCTGTGCAAATAATAATTCTTGTAAATTTCTGGAAATAAATTTGGATGTTATTAAACCAGTTGTAGAATATACTGAAAATAAAATTTTTGAATTTCCGATTTTAATAGTTGTTGTATCAGGTTTGCAATACATTATTGGAGCATCAATTAAATCATGGTAATTATAAATTGAAAGTACGTCTTTAGTTAGTCCACAATTAATATTTGAAATACTAGTTGAAGGATAAAAACCTTGAGGTTTTGTAAATTCTAAAATGAATTTAGCTTCAATTTTATTTTTAAAATATCCAAAAAAACCATGAGTGTTTATGGCGAAATTTTTACCGTCTTCAATATTTGTTCCACCTGGTTCAAATACTACTTTCTCTTTAATTTCAGTATCCCAAGTATCTTCAACTTCGTAACTTATTTCTTTAATAGCATTTGCTGGAGTTAGTTTATAAGTGTTTTTATCAATTTTTTCAATTGTAATTATTTTTCCATCTTTTCCTGTGGCCTTAAAGTTTGATACAAATCTTCCAAAATCATATACTTCGTAAGTACCTGGTACCATGGCGGGAAACATAAAAAGCGTTTCATTTTCAGTTAAGTCTGGTGGAATTAAAGTGATGGTTAATTTATCGTTAGAGGCTTTTGTTAAATCAACAAAATAATGATAATCACCATCCGCAAAAGATTGAGTAAAAGTGAAAACAAGTGAAAGAATTAAAAATAATTTAGTCATAGTTTTGGTTTTAACGAATTATTAATTTCCAATTAGATAATTTATATTTTTTAAATAATATGAAAAAACAAATGAGGGCCATTACTATCCAACTTAAAAATTCCGCTCCTGGATTTTCTATAGTTGTATAAAATATAGAATCTGTTTGTAATACCGAACTCTTTGAACAAATTAATATAGCGGATACCAAATTATTGGCACAATGTATTCCCATGGCTAATTCAGATCCTTCATCTAATAAAGTTAATATTCCTAAAAATGCACCGAATAAAATATAGTAGGGCATCATTATTAATATTCCATGAGTTTTGACTTCTGGATTTGTTCCATGCATTAATCCAAATATTAAGGATGTAATTATTAGTGGCGCAATACCATTTTTAAATATTTGCCCAAACCCTTGCATTAAATACCCTCTAAATAATATTTCTTCAGTGGCCGTTTGAATTGGTATAAATATAACGGAGACTAAAAACAAAATGATGAATTTTGGAAAATCAAACTTTAATTCAATTTCATTTGGGGATATCAAATAGGATACAACTGTTAAGATAACTATTAATGTACCCCAAATTGAAAATGAGAAGAAGTAACGTTTCCAACGTATTTTTTCAAAGCCCGTGATTACCGAACTTAATGGTTTTTTTTGAAAATATTTTAATGCTAATGCGAAAAACAACAAAGTGAATACAAACATTCCCATCATCAAAGCCAATAGCAATGAACGATTTATGCCAATAGCATCAGGATTAAATAAAATATTTGGGTCCTTTAAAATGGCTTCCATAGAGATTCCATTACTTGTGGCTGCTGAAATTAATGGGTAAACTAGTATGGTTTGAAACACTAAATAGCCCAACATTGCTGATGCAATACAAAGTAAATAATATCCAATATCGTTTTTACCAGTTGCGTAACCTTTAATTAAAAATAGGTTATTAAAAGGAAAAGGGTTTTTAGATTCGGGTATTTGTGTTTGAGTATTTTCCATATTACAAAAATATCGATTTATTTGAATTATGAATTAATACTGTATAGATGGCATTAAACCATTATCAGCGAAAAATAGTGATGATTTATATATTATTAATTGTGATTTTCTGCAATTTTTTCGCATGCAGAATATACCAAATTAAATACATCTTCAAAGCCTTCATCGCCACCAAAATAAGGATCAGGAACTTCCATTTGTTTATTTGGATGCAATGCATTTAAAAACAGTTCAACTTTTTGTGATTGTATTTCGTTTTTTGCAAGCGCTAAAACATTAGTCATATTACTATTATCCATCACGTAAATTGTATCAAATTCATCAAAATCTTTTTCGGAAAATTGCCTGGCTCTTAATGCAGTTATGTTTATGTCGTGATTCTTCGCGTTTAAAATTGTTCTTGCATCTGGTGCTTCTCCAACATGAAATTTAGCAGTACCCGCTGAATCAACTTGTAATTTTAAATCTTTTTCAGTAATCAATTTTTGCATAATCCCTTCCGCCAATGGCGAACGACAAATATTTCCTATACAAACAAATAATATTTTTTGCATGGTATAAAATTAAGCAGGAACAAAATCGCTTTGCTCTGCGTAAAACGCAGCTTTGGTTAATAGATTTAAAATAATTTCTTGAGTTAAAGTGTTGGCTTCGCTTGTGTATTTTACAAAAACAGAATCATCCATTATTGCATAAGCCATTGAACTCATTCCGTAATTACGATTTAATAAGTGTAAATAAAAAGCCTCTCTATTGTCGTCAGGTATTGCACATATTGGTGATACAATTTGAAACAAAAATTGTTTTTCTTGTTCCCAAACATCAATCATGATGTCAAATTTCCCCTTTTTTAAATTCCATTGTCCAGCTTGAGGTGCACGTGTTAATTCTGCTGGTATTCCAAGTGCTGTAATTGCTTCTTCTACTATTTTGTAATAAGTGTCTATCATAGTTTACGTTGTAAATTCGTTTAATTTTTCGTTAAATAAAACCGACATTTGATTGGTGTAAAATTTATTTTTGAATTGGCCTACCCACTGCACACCATTAATGGCATTAGTTAAAAAAACTTCATCGGCATCTGTTAAAGTATGAACAGTTAAACTTTTTTCAAAGGTTAAAATTCTATTCGATCCAGCTAAAGCAATAATTTGCTTACGCATTACACCATCAACACATCCATCTGAAATTGGAGAAGTATAAAGCGCACCGTTTTTTACTACAAAAATATTTGAGTTAATACTTTCTATTATATGGCCATTATCATTTACTAATAAGCAATCATCTAGTTTTAAGGATGTTTTGGTTAGGCCTGCCATAACATAAAGTAAAGCACTACCAGTTTTTATATTTGATATTTTTGAATAGGATTTTTTGATTTCAGCATACAAATCAACCCAAAGTCCTTTTTTATTTAGTGTATATCCTACTTCATCTATTTTGTCAGTTTCAATTAAAAAGGAGATATCATTTGTTTCGGGAGTATAAAAACCTCCATCATTTCTAAATACTGTTAATCTTATCCTTGCATCCGAATTAATTTTGTTTTCTTGAATCAAGTTCAAAATAAGATGCTCAATATTTGCGGTATTAAATTCTGCAGGAATATTCATTCGTAAAGTCGTCATCGCTAACTTAATTCGTTGAACATGACTAGAAAGTAACATTACTTTACCGTTTATTAAACGAATGCTTTCAAATAAGGAATCTCCATATCTAAAAGCTCTATTAGTAAAACTAATAGCTGGTTCATATAAACTAATTAAATGACCATTATATATGCACTTTTGATCTAACATAAAGTTTAAATGTAAGGAATTTTGGAGTAATTATATTAACTGTTGAAAATTGTTGAAAAGATATGTGTCCGACCGATTTAATATAGCTTAAATATTATAATATTTATGGCAT
>CAIYSA010000279.1 GCA_903928655.1 uncultured Bacteroidota bacterium | reverse complement strand
TGAGTATGTTTAATTAAATCGTTATATGTTAACAATTTGAAATCTTCATTGTGAGCAGTCCCATGACATCCACTTTGGGTACAATTACTGATAATTATCGGCTGAATATCTAAAGAATAACTTACTTGTTTCATACTATCAAAATTAGGCTTATGTCTGCAGCCAACTATAAAAACTAAAATGAATAATGAGAATATTACGTATTTCATATATAAAATTTAATTTTATTCAAATTAAAGACTTTTTTTGGTAAAAGTAAAGTAATTTAACGGTGTTAAATTGGATAATTTTTGTAAACACTCCATTTTTATTTTTTTAATTCTAATTTTAACACACACATAACTTAATAAGTAATTTAAAGAAAAATAGCACAACATGAGAATATTGATAATTGAAGACGAAAAACCATTACGTGAAGATATAATATATTATTTATCAGAAAATGGTCATAAATGCGATTTCGCATCATCTGTAAAAAGCGGCCTTGAAAAATTATCAGAAAATAAATACAGTTGCGCGCTTGTGGATATTGGATTGCCAGATGGGTCTGGAATTGAAATTATTGAATACATTAAAGACAAAAATCCAGAAATGGGTGTAATTATTATTACGGCCGCAAACTCATTAGAAGATAAATTAACGGGTTTAAAAATTGGGGCAGATGATTATTTAACCAAACCCTTTCATTTATCAGAATTAAGCGCAAGAATATATTCTGTATTAAGAAGAAGAAATTTTGGTGGAAAAAATACGTTAATATTTGATGGTTTAGAAATAGATACTTCAGAAAAAAAGGTTCTCGCTAACGGAATACAACTTCAGTTTACAAAAAAAGAATATGATATTCTAATTTATTTAGCAAGTAATCCAACTCATTTAATTACAAAAGAAGCTTTAGCAGAAAACATTTGGGGAGATAAAGCTGAAATGGCAACAACTTTTGATTTTGTTTACAGCCAGATAAAAAATTTAAAGAAAAAATTAAATGAGGCCGGCTTAACAAACTTCATAAAAGTAGTATATGGCTTGGGTTATAAGTTCAAAAATTAATAGTCGTTGAAACTACTTACAAAAACAAATATTTACACTTCTGTAACAACAATTATTTTGTTTTCTTTAGGTGTGTTTTTTGTTTTTAAAGTTATTTTATTAAAATTTGATAGTGAGCAAGATGAACATCTTTTATCAGCAAAAGAAATAATAATCAAATCACTAAAAGAGGGTAAATCAGTTGAACAGTTTTCTTCAAACATTGGAGAAAAAATACAAATTGTTGAGATATACAAACAAACCACAACAGTAAATTCTTTTAAAGAATATTATCAAGAGATTATTGGAGAAGAAAAAGCCGGGGAGTCTATAATCTTAAGAGAACTAAGTTTTCAATGTTCAATTAACGATAAAGCATACGCTATAACGGTTTCCGTTTCAGTATCTAAAAAACAAGAAATAGGGGAATATGTTGTGGGCATTGTAATACTATTTCTTTTTATTTCAATTATTGTTTTATTTATAGTTTATAGATTTATTTCAGCATATATTTTTTCACCTTTTTATGATACATTGTCTAAAATTAAATCATGGAATATAAAAAAAAGCGAATCGCTTACTTTTAAAGAAACCGAGATTAAAGAATTTCGTTTATTAAACGACACTATTCAAGATTTAACACAACAAATTAAATCTGATTATCGAAACTTAAAAGAGTTTACTGAAAACGTTTCACACGAAGCGCAAACTCCCTTATCGATAATAAGCACAAAAATAGAATTGTTGATGCAGGAAAAAAACTATAGCGTTAAACAGCACGATTCTATTCAACAAATTTTTCAAGCAACACAACGTTTATATAAATTAAATCAAGTTTTAATACTAATGTCGCGGATAGAAAATAAACAGTTTATTTCTACCGAAAAAATTGATTTGATTACTTGTTTTGAAGAAAAATTAGAAGAACTTGAAGACTTTATTGAAGCAAAACAAATCACAATAATAAAAGAATTTAATTCAAATGTACCCAAAGATTTAAACCCAATTTTATCAAACATACTATTTAACAATCTTTTCATTAATGCTATTAAGTACAATTTAGAGAGTGGAGGAACGTTAAAAATAATTTTAGACAACGACTCCTTTTCTATTGAAAACACAAGCGATAGGGTTGAAATAAATAAGCGGTTTTTGTATGAAAGATTCACAAAATCATCTACTTCTGCTTCATTGGGAGTTGGATTATCATTAATTAAAAAAATTATTGATTATTTTAATTGGCAAATCGCCTACTCTCATAAAGACGGCGTCCATAAATTTAAAATATATTTGTAGATTCGAGTTCTAAATAAGTTAAACATGCAATCTTCTATTTGGCATTCAGCTCCTGATTTACAACAAATAAATTTACTAAATAATAATACTTTAGGGCAAACACTTGGCATTAACTTTATTGAAATTGGCAATGATTTTATTGTTGCCACAATGCCTGTTGATGAACGCACCAAACAACCATTTGGCTTACTGCATGGCGGCGCAAATGTTGCATTAGCCGAAACGCTTGGAAGTGTAGCGTCGTTATTGGTTGTAAATAGTGAATTATTTATTGGTGTTGGTATAGAAATTAATGCAAATCATATTAAAGCCGTTTTTGATGGCCAAGTAAAAGGTGTTTGCAAGCCTCTAAATATTATTGGAAAAAATCATGTGTGGGAAATTAAAATTTATAATGACCAAAATGAATTGACTTGCATTTCAAGATTTACTTGTTCAATAATTCCAAAAAATAAATTTAAACTATAAATGCAAAAACACATTGTTTTATTGTTTTTGTTAATTGCGCAATGCTCCTACTCGCAACAAAAATTAAAATCAGGATTTGATGCTAAAGAATATTTAGATGTTTTACATTTAGAATGGGCACATCAAGATAGCGGTAAATATTACCCTCCATATATTCCATCAAATTATAAAAGACTGTATCGCTCGCCAGAAGTTGGATTAAAAAATAAATTCGATTTTTGGTTGAGAGATGACTCTGTAGGAGTTTTTTGTATTAGATATACAATTCCAGTTGGACAATCTTGGTTAGAAAACTTTTATAGCGGAATGATAAAAGCTAATGGTAAATTAACAATTAATGATAGCACAACTTTTTCTTACAAATTCAGTAATGATGAAAAAGCATTAGTCCATCACGGATGGACAATTGGCATCGCTCACATTGCGCCACTCATAACAGAAAAAATAAGAGAATATTCAAATAAAGGAATTAAGGAATATATATTTATTGGTCATAGCCAAGGAGCCGCTCTTACATTTTTAATGAGGTCTTATTTGGAATATGCGCCAGAAAACATAGTTCCTAAAAGTCTTATATATAAAGTATACAGTAGCGCCGCACCAAAACCAGGTAATTTATTTTACTCTTACGATTATGATTTTATTACGCGAAATGGTTGGGGTTATCGCATTGTAAACACAAATGATTGGGTGCCACAAACTCCATTTACAACTCAAATTATATCCGATTTACATCCTATTAATCCGTTTTCGAAAAGAAAAGAAATAATGAAAAAGCGTGTGAAAAAACCATTAATTAGACTCATAGTAAATCATGCAGTAAATGACATGGAACGCTCAGCATGTAAAACAAATCGTAAATACAAAAAACACCTAACAAAAAGATTGGGGCATTTCGTAAAAAAATCATTAACACAATATAAATCTCCAGTAATTGAAAAAAGTAATTTTTATGTCCCAGCAGGAACGCCAATAATTTTGCAGCCAGACTCAAACTACGATCAATTATTCAAATATAATGGAGAAAATGTATTCTTTAATCATATGTTTGAGCCATACATTTATTTAACCAAACTCCATTACATAAAATAAGCATTTAAATTTTAGTGGATTATAAGGCTTATAATCGGTTTATAGAAAAAAGACACTATTTGTCATCCTAAAAAAAGTCGTTTTATCTAAAAAACTGTTTTTATATCAGATTTTCTACTATTTTTGGGCAACAAATTTATTAGTAAACCCATTAAATATCAAATTCTTTAAATAAACATCATGAAAAAAATTATCGCTACTATTTTTATTTTTTCTTTTCTTACAAACAATATTATTAAGGCCGACGAAGGCATGTGGTTGCCAATGCTTTTAGGAGAGCAGGTTTATGCAGACATGGTTAAACGTGGCTTAAAAATATCAAAAGAGCAATTGTACAGCATGAATCAAGCATGTATTAAAGATGCTATTATTATTTTTGGTGGAGGTTGCACTGGCGAAATTGTTAGTAAAGAAGGTTTAATATTTACTAATCACCATTGTGGTTACAGTGCTATTGCTGCAGCAAGTTCTGTTGATCATAATTATTTAAGAGATGGTTTTTGGTCAAAATCAAAAGCTGAAGAAATATATGCTCCTGGAGTTCACGCTCAATTTTTAATTAAAATTTTAGATGTTACTGATAAAGTAAATGAAAAAATAAAAGATATTCCAGCAAACGAATTAACTCAAAAATTACCAGCCATTTTAACTGAAATGGGAGCTAAAGAAACTGAAGGAACTGGTTACGAAGGAAGAGTAGCATCAATGTTTAAAGCAAATCAATTTTTACTATTTGTTTATGAGCGTTATAAAGATGTTCGTTTAGTTGGAACTCCACCTGAAAGTATTGGAAAATTTGGAGGCGATACTGATAACTGGGAATGGCCACGCCACACAGGTGATTTTTCAATATTTAGAGTTTACACAAATAAAGAAGGAAAAGCTTCAGATTATGCAGCAGATAATATTCCATTAAAATCAAAATATTCATTACCAGTATCAATTAAAGGTGTTAAAGATGGTGATTACACAATGATTTATGGTTACCCTGGTGGAACAAATCGTTACGAAACTTCTTTTGGAGTTAAATTAAAAACAGATATTGAAAACCCATCTTTAGTTGGTTTACGCGATGTTCGTTTGAAATATATGTTAGAAGAAATGAAAAAAAATCCAGCTGTTAAACTTCAATTAGCCGGTAGTTACGCAGGAATAGCCAATTACTGGAAGTTTTTTGATGGAGAAAGTAAACAACTTTTAAAATTTAAAACCTTTGAAGAAAAACAAGCTAATGAAGCTGCGTTTTTAGCATTAGTAAAAGGAAAACCCGAATACGAAAACTTATTTAACGAGTACGAAAAAATTTACAAAGCTTGGCGTCCATATGCTAAACAAAGAGTTTATATGACAGAAGGCATTTTTGGATCACCATTAATTGCTTTTGCATCAACACTACAAAAATTAGATGCTATTCTTAGTAAAAAAGATGCAACTAAAGAAGACATTAAAAAAGTAGTAGATGCTGCAAAAACAGCACAACTAAATTTTATTAATAGCGAAAACGTTACATCAGACAAAAATATTTTAGCTTTTGTTACTCAAGCATTCTATTCGGATATTGATGCGTCTCAACATCCAACAGAATTTTACAACACGTTGAATGCAAAATTTGGTGATTTAAAATCAAAATCAACATACGAAGCATTCGCTAATTATGTATTTAATAATTCAGCATTGCTTACTACAGCAAAATGGAATTCATTTATTTCAAACATAGATACTGCAACACTTCATAATGACCCAGCTTTTATGATGGCAAATGCATTCAACGTAAATTTTAACACAAAATACGCTAAACTATTTGCTGACTTTAATGCACAAAACTTTGCATTAGGTAAGTCCTATTTAAAAGGTGTTTTAGAAACCAGCAAAGGAAAAAAATTATATCCTGATGCAAATTTTACTATGCGTGTAAGTTTTGGGAATGTAAAATCATACTCTCCAAGAGATGCTGTAAAATATAGCCATGTTTGTACTTTAAACGGAGTGCTTGAAAAATACAAACCAAATGATTACGAATATGATGCTCCAATAAAATTAATTGAATTGGCTAAAGCAAAAGATTACGGGCAGTATGCTGATGCTGATGCAAAAGACATTGTGGTTTCCTTCATTAGTTCAAATGATATTACTGGTGGCAACTCAGGTTCGCCAGTAATGAATGCAAAAGGCGAATTAATCGGATTAGCATTTGACGGAAATTATGAGGCATTAAGCCATAAAATTAAATTTGACAAAGATTTAAATCGCACAATTAACCTTGATGTTCGCTACCTACTTTGGGTAGTTGAAAAGTTGGGTGGTGCAACAAATATTATTTCCGAATTAGACCTTAGAAAATAATTACATATTAAGCATGTTTAATTTAATTAAACATGCTTAATATAAATTACATCATAAAATGAAATTTATAGTCAAATTATTGGTTTCAACATTTGCGGTAATGATTACCGCATATTTTTTAAGTGGTGTAACAATCGGCAACAATCAATTTTATGTAGGAGATTCTGAAGAGTTAAATCACTTTACTACAGCATTAATGGTAGCAATTGTTTTAGCCTTTTTAAACACTATTGTAAAACCAATCCTAACACTTTTATCACTTCCAATAACCTTTTTTACATTAGGATTATTTCTATTAGCAATTAACGCTTTTATTATTTTGTTTGCTAATAAACTAGTTGATGGTTTTTCGGTAAATGGTTTCTGGACAGCCTTATGGTTTAGTTTAATCCTTTCAATTGTTAGTAGTATATTGGATAGTCTTTTTGGCAATAAAGAAAGACAATAAAATAAAGCGATTAAAACGGATAACCAATACCAAAATTTAAAATGGCAGACTCCCTAATTGTTTTTTGTCCTAAAATAAATCTTTTTCCTAAATCATATTGTGGGTCAATTACTTTTATTGCTCCGTCAAGGCGCAGCACAAAAAAACTAAAATCATAACGTAATCCAAAACCACTTCCAACGGCAAACTCGGTATAAAACTTTTGCAATTTAAATTCTCCTCCAGGTTTAGAAACTTCTGGAGTTAGTAACCAAATATTTCCAGCATCGGCAAACCATGCTCCATATATTGATTTAAAAATTTGAAAACGATATTCGATATTTGATTCAATCTGAATATTTCCAATTTTATCGTACTTGGCGTCCGATTCAGATGGTTTATAACTTCCTGGCCCAAGTGTTCGTGCGCGCCATGCTCTCATGCCATTTGGCCCACCCGCAAAGAAACTTTGTTCGTAAGGTAAACTTGATAAATTCGAAAGTGGTTTTCCTACGCCACCAGCTAATCTATATACAAATTTTCCCATTTTTCTCACTTTTAAATAAAACCGATAATCAATGTCTAATTTTACAAACTGAGAGAACGGAATATCAGCAATCAAATATCTTCCTAAGGAATCTTTAGCTTGATTAGAAGCATTATACATTCCTCTTAATATATTTCCTGATGAGCTAATACTCATTTTTAAATACATAAAATTTCGCTTTTTCGAAATACTTTGATTGTTATATGTTGCAGATATTTTTGAAAGAGTGGTTAAATGGTCTTGAAATGAATTTAACAAAAAATAGTCGTTTAAGTTAATTAGGTCTTCTTTAAAAGAGCCAAACAACTTAGCTTTTACTAAATATGTTTCAAACGGAATAACATCATAACTAAACAATCCTTTTGAATTGTTAAACTTAAAACCATAAGAAAGAGAAGATATTGTACGAGCAAACTCTTGACGAGCTTGATAATTCACCGAAATATTAAGAATGGTACGCGGTTGCGAAAAATAACGTTTTTCATTATTATCCTTTTTATAATAAAATAAAGTAAAAGGGAATAATGGTCTGGGGAAATAAATATTTAATTGAGGACCAAATTGAAAAGTATTAAATGTGCTGCTCACATTATTAATGTCTGTTGTTTCAGTTGTGTTAAATTGCTTTTGAGCGGTTAATGAACCGTTTAATTTTAACTCAACTAACTCTGCACCCCTAAAAGTGTTTTTGTTTTGAAAAACTAAGCTGCCCGCAATTCCTAAATTGCCTGAAGTATTTGTTCCTTCGCTTTCTAAGGTTATAGATTGTTTTATTAAAGGTTGACAAACTATATAACAATCCAATTTATCATCATGGTATGGGCTTTTGATAAATTGCATAAAAACACTTTTAAAAACTTTCAATGAAGCCACTCCTTTGTACGTTTCCTCTGCCAGAATTTTTTGATAAAGCTGCCCTTCAAATAAAGAAACGTCCCGCGTTAAATCATTTAATTTAAACTTAAGTTTTTTATTATGTAAGATTTTTATTCCATTATAAAGAGCGGTATCTTTCATATAAACATCACTCGATTTACCTCTAAAATCTAAAACAGTTTCTGGTATTATATAAATGTTATTTAGAGTAAACCGTGGATGGTTAACATAAACCAAAGAGTCATTTGATTCACTAAATGGAACTACATATTTTTTTAATTGAATCACAATATTCACATTGTTACCAACTAGATTACTATCTATCGAATAGCTAATAAATTCAGATTCAAAAAAGTAATAACCATTATTTAATAATTTTTCGGTAATTCGATCTCTTTCTTTTTGAAAAACATCTTCATTGTAAATATCATATTGTTTAATTAAACAATTACTAGTGTCGTTAAAGATAAAATACTCAATTAATGGATCACTGATTTTATAGGTGATGTCAGCTACTCGATATGGAATAGATTTAGAAATACTATAAAAAGTTTTTGAACGTTTTAATTTTTGGTTTAAAATTAATGTATCACTTACAACAGAATTAAAATAACCACGCGAAAAAACAAATTTTTGCAATTGATTTACGGTAATTTTAGAAAGGGTTGCGTCCAAAATAGTTGGCGGTTCGCCAGCATCCAAAACACTTTCCCTAAAAGTAAGCTTTTCCTTGTTTTTAAGTTTTGGTGTCTTTGTACTTTTACCTTTACTTAATCTGCGTTTGTTTTTTATTTCAATCTTTTTGATTCGTTTTTCATTAATTCGATCAAACTTTAAATTTCGTTTGGCCTTATATTTAATCATTTTTTGTTGATCTACTTGAAAGTATAACCACAAATTAAAAGGCACTAATTTTAAAATTTTGCGATTTGGCTTTTGCCTTAAAAACTGCTCTAACTCGGCATGATCAATAGCGGTTCCATTATTTTTTATTTGATTTCTTTCAACTAAATATTCATCCGCTTTTAAATTCTTATTAATATTACAAGATGATATAAATAGTCCTCCTACAAAAATGACTAAACATTTTATAACGTATTTAATAATACTATTTCTTTGAATATTAAAGGTAAAGCTCAAAAGGTTTATTACATTTATAGCGTACTAATTTAGCTTTAAATTATGATTAGTAAAAACCATGTTAAACATATTCAAACACTTCACTCTAAAAAACATAGAGATGAACATGCTATGTTTATTATTGAAGGCACAAAAATCGTATCTGAATTCCTAAATAGTGATACATATCAAATTTTAGAAGTTTTAGGAGTCGCTAATTTTATAGCTTTAAATTTAGAATTATTAGAATCTAAAAATATCCCGTTTTCTAAAATAACAGAAGACGAACTTAAAAAAATTAGTACTCAACAATCGCCAAATCAGGTGTTAGCGCTAGTTAAAATGCAGGATCCCGCCTTAAAAAACCAAACTAAACTTATAGACTCTTGTTTATATTTAGATGATATCAGAGATCCTGGTAATTTGGGTACAATTATTAGAATTGCAGATTGGTTTGGAATAAATCAGGTATTTTGTTCAAAACAATGCACCGAACTTTATAACCCCAAAACATTACAAGCAACAATGGGTGCAGTTTTACGGGTAAATGTTGAATATACTGATTTTGAAAATTTATTACTAAAAAACAAAAGTCTTCCGGTTTATGGAGCAGTTTTAAATGGTGAAAATATATACAAAACCGAATTAAAAAAAGGCATTATCGTTATCGGCAATGAGGCAAATGGTATTTCGGAGGTCATATTAAAGCAAATTACCTTGCCAATAACCATTCCATCAGCTAGTATAAATGGCAGCGAATCGTTAAATGCGGCAAATGCTTGTGCCATTATTTGTAGCGAATTTCATCGACAATTAAATTTTAAATAATTAATTTTGAGCAATTAATGAGCCTAAGCCTAAAACATACCAATTATGGAAATCAAACTAATAATGCAGACGCATTAATTGTTGATATTTCGAATGGTTTAGTTTCATTTGCTGAATTTGAGCTAAACACTTTTAAACCAGTTTTTATAACGCAAAGTAACCTAATTGAAAACGATTCCAATACATCACTTTTAAAAGCCTTAAATTATTTTCAGTTTACTAAAAAAAAATATAACGCTGTTTATATTAATTACTTTACTGAACGTTTTACATTATGCCCTTCACTTTTTTACACCGAAACAGATAAGAAAGATTTATTACAATTTAATTGCGGAGATATTGGAAACGATCTTGTTTTAACAAATGATATTTCGAGCACTATTAAACTAATATTTAGCATGCCTTCCTCATTAAAGTCATTGCTTGATCAAACTTTTCCAAACCATCAATTAAAACATTCAACCTGTGTTTTGTCGCAACTCATGCTTAACACAAAAGATTTGTCAAATGAAATGGTTTTGTTAAACGTTAACGATTTTAATATTGAATTAGTTGTGAAAAACAATACTCAATTACTAATGGCTAACCAATTTGGTATAAAAACAGAACAAGATGTGTTATATTACCTTTTGTTTCTTTTAGAACAACATCAGCTTAACCCATTAGTAACAACGGTTTGTGTTACAGGAAATATTGAAAGTAATTCGGAATTATTTTTAATTTTAAAAAAATACATAGCAAATATTAGATTGGCAATTGGACATAAAAATTTAATTTATAGCCAAATTGAAGGGATGCCACAACATTTTAATTACACTTTATTAAATAGACTATTTTGCGAATAATAGGAGGCGCGCATAGAGGCAAACAATTGTTGCCGCCAAAAAATTTACCAGTAAGGCCAACAACAGATTTTGCAAAAGAAGGCTTGTTTAATATTTTAAACAATAAGATAGATTTTGATGAACTAACTGTTCTTGATTTATTTTGTGGAACAGGAAATATTTCAATAGAGTTTGCATCAAGAGGAGCAAAAAAAATTGTAGGCGTTGATAATCACTCGCCGTGTTTAAATTATATTAGAGATGCCGCAAAACAATTAGGCTTCAAAAATATTTTTAACGAACGAGCTGATGTCTTTTCTTTTCTCACTAAATCTCATAGCCAATATGATTTAATATTTGCTGATCCTCCTTATGAATTACCAAACATTGAAAGAATTTACGATCTTGTTTTTGAAAAAAACTGCCTAGAACCAAACGGTATACTTATTATAGAACATGGCTCAAGAACAGATTTAAGCACAAAAAAATACTTCTCAGAGTGCAGAAAATATGGAAACGTGCATTTTAGTTTTTTTGAGAATGCACAAGATTAAAAAAGCTTTAAGAAGCTGGTCTACTAAATTTTAGTAACTTAGGATAGTGGTTATTTATATAAGATCATTTTAAAAACATACTCATCTAAATTTATCATAAATGATTAGATTGACATTATTACTATTATTAAGTGGGTATTCTTTTTCACAAACATTACCTAAAGTTGAAAATGGCCTTGCTATTTCTTTTAATTATTCTAATCGTAATATTCCAAAACATCAATCAACCTCAGGAATATATTTTCCTAATTTGGAATATAAAATAAATTACAATTTTGTAAATAAATTTTCATTTAAAACTGGTATTACTTTGCTTTATATTGGTAATAATTATAAATTTTATGAATATAAAAATTACTCACATAGTGATAGTAGTTTGGAAGTAACAAAATCAACAAATACATACCTAAAAATTCCTTTTTTGTATTCATATAACTTGAAAAATTTCTATGTTAATTTAGGTATAATAGGAGGTATTAGAGTTTTTCATTCTAATACATATAGTATAAAAGGGGGTAAGGAATCGAAATTAAATTTCACATATGGATTTGAGTCAAATTTCGGTTACTATTTTCCTATAAAAAATAGACGAATGTTTGTCGAACTAAGTCTGATTGTTTCTGAATTTAATAAGAAATTATATTTAAATAGTTATAATGGCGGTGAAACTAATATTTACAGAATCAAATACGGTCAAAACATTCAATTAAGTATTGGCTATATGTTTGGTCAATTAAAAAAATGACTTCAAGCACTTTAATTTTAGTAACTTAGGATAGTGGTTATTTATATAAGATTATTTTAAATTTTAAAAAACACTCTCTTTAATATATTATAAATGATTAGATTGACATTATTATTACTATTAAGTGGGTATTCTTTTTCACAAACATTACCAAAAGTTGAAAATGGCTTTGCTATTTCGTACAATTATTCTCAACGATATACTAAATACCAAAGTTTTATTGATCCTAAACCAATTTTTTTTATTTCAGGCGAATATAAACGAACACTAAATTTAAAAAACAACCTTACTTTAAAAACAGGTATTTCTCTATTTATAACAGGCCATAAAGGCATCGCATATCATAATAAATCTGCATATAATTACAAAAACACTTATTATTACACTAGGATTCCTTTATTGTTTTCTTTTAACATAAAATCATATTATATAGATTTTGGGCCTTCTGTCTTATTTCGTTTTTATAATGAACCGAAAACAATAAATTCCACTCGAGGAGGTGATGATATTAGCTCCGTTGGATTTTCAGCAGCCGCGGAAATACATATTGGCAAATATATTCCTTTAAAAAGTGGGAGAATATTTATTGAATTAGCAACTTATGGCTCAGAGTTTTTAACAAATATAAATTTGCCGAATGACTATTATTATTATAAATATCAAAATAATATTACTCAAAGCATTCAGGTAAGTATTGGCTATATGTTTGGTAAAACAAAAGTTGATTCAAAATCTAATGAATCAAAAGATTAGTCATATTTTTTACAAGAATATATCTACCTGCCAAAAAAGCAAATTAATGTTTGTTAGAATTACCAAAAAACATTGTAACTATTTTGTATTTTTATACTTATAAATTACCATGAAACTATTTACTATACTTCTTCCCGTTTTTGTTTTTGCATTGCAAAGTGTTGCACAAAACATCGCTATTAAGGGAAAGGCGGATTCTTCTCATATTGGTAAACAAATCATTTTAAGTGATTATTTAGATTACGTATCCTACACAAAAATAATTGAAGAAACAGATACCGTTGATAAAGACGGCTATTTTGAATTTAAAATTTACAGCAAAACAACTAAACCTATTTTTATTAGCATTGACAACCTTGTAGGCAAAATTTACATTCAGCCAAATTTTGTATATGGCATTTATTTTCCAGGTAAAGATTCTCTAAATAATAATCAAGAAGGCACAGAAAGTTCCGTAAACATAAGTGTTTATGGCAAAGACAGTACAGAACTAAACGCCTTAATTATTGATTTTAATACACAATACAACAACTTGTTTTTAAAATCAAAAGATGCCTATTTAACACCAACAAAAATAAATACGCTACTCGACACATTTTTGTTAGCTTCCAAAAAAAGGTACCAACATGTTAAAAACCCTTATTTTAAAAAATACGTGGAGTATTCTTTTGCCAATTTCTACACAAACACTTCTAAAAATAAGAATTTTTTATACAATCAGTTTATTGCACATAAACCAATTTTGTATACTAACTATGAGTATATGGATTTTTTTAACGCACATTTTAAAGGGTATTTAAAAGCCTATGCTTCTACAAAAAATGGCGGATCAATTTACAATAGCATTAATTCTTTTGGTAGCTATCAAGATTTGAAACGAGAGTTTAGCTCTGACAAAACAACCTCAAATGATACGCTTAAAGATCTTTTAATTTTAAAAGGCTTAATCGATTTTTATTACAGTCCCGATATTAATCAACAACAAGTAAAAACTATTTTAGAACAATTGTATAGAGAATCAAAGATTGTTGAACATCAAAAAATAGCGTTAAATGCTCTTCAAGGTTTTTACCAATTGCAACCAGGCGCTAATGCACCTAACTTTAAAGCAAATGACATTAAAGAAAATGTATTTGAACTTCAAAGTTTAAAAGGAAAATATGTGTACTTAAATTATTTTTCCACTCAAAGCGATGTGAGCATGAAAGAGATGCAAAAAATAATTGATTTGAAGAAAAAGTTTAATGATAAAGTGACTTTTGTAAGTGTGTGTTTAGATGATAGTGTGAAGCAATATTTGTCATACTTAAAAGCAAACCCAAAACAAAATTGGATAATCTTACACCAAGGAAAAAATAGCACAGCTAAACAAGCCTACCAAATAAATTCTTTCTCTGGGTTTTTCTTTATTAACCAGCAAATGCAATTAGCCCAATCGCCTGCTTTAGCACCTAGCGAAGGCATTGAATATAAATTTAATGCTTTGTTTAGGCCAAGAAAGAAAAATACAATTCCTGGTATTAGATAGCTTTTTTGTAGCATGTTTCTTCTTTAAAAAACACTTATATTTGTAGGCACTCAAAATAAAAAACGATGAAATCTACACTATCTATTATTCTAAAAAACATCGTATTATTTTTTTTACTTGGCGTTAGTTTAATCTTTATGTTTTCAAATAATATTGGCTATGTTGAAATAAGATATTTGTTTGGCGGAATTGGGTTTTTGTATATTATAGCAAGTTTATATGAAGCTTATGCAATTTCAACAATTAATAAATCCGCTAATAAAATCCCCTATTTCACCTATGGTTTTATTGCCAAACGATTAATTAAAGTCATTGTATTTTGTTTCAGCGGTGTTCTCCTTTATTTTTCGGGAAGTATTATAAAATACTTTGCCTTTGTTTGTTTTTTAGTTGCCGGTACCGAAATTTTAGTTGTCATATTTAGGTACGTTAAAGGTTTATCATACATTGCTTTCGACAAAGAACTTTTAATTGTTAGCACAAATAAATTAGACATTTTACACGCTGGTTCAATTCAAAAAATTGAAAGCAGACACGGATTAACCTATTTTATTGATAAAAATAAAAACACATTTACGTTACGTTCCGACATCTTAAATGACATTCACCTGTTTCAAAAGTACTTAAATGAATGGATTGAAAACAATAACTTAAAAGACAAAGTTGTTATTGACTAATTCTGAAACATAAAGATTCAATTGCTTTTATATTTATGTTTAGTATCTTGTAAATCAAATTATTTTTAATGAAATCAAAAGCTACCAAATTAACAATAACTACAAATTTAGAGGTTTATAAATCGATGGAGGATTTACCAGCCGAAGACTTGGCGTTACTAAAATTAGCAAAAAAAGCAGTTAAATCAGCTTATGCTCCATATTCAAATTTTTGTGTAGGCGCAGCAATATTGTTGCAAAACGGTAAAACCCAAATTGGTAATAATCAAGAAAATGCTGCCTATCCTTCCGGACTTTGTGCCGAAAGAGTGGCTATTTTTCATGCAAGCGCTTTATATCCAAATGTGCCCGTAAAAACAATTGCTATTTCGGTTACTTCTAAAAACCAAACAATTAATGATCCTATTCCTCCGTGTGGAGCATGCCGACAAGCAATTTCAGAATATGAAAGTCGCTACGAATCGCCAATCCGCATTATTATGAGTGGCGAAACAGGAAAAATTTATGTTTCAGAGAGCATCGAAAACTTACTTCCGCTTATGTTTAATAAAAAACATTTAAAATAGGCTGAAAACCTTTACTATTTCACAATTAATTATATTTTTGTATCAAATTAAATTTAAAGTTTTATGGCTAAATCAGCTGAAAAAAAGAGTAAGTTTTCAAAAGAACAATATCTTAAGTGGTATGAAAGCATGCTATTGATGCGTAAGTTTGAAGAGAAAACCGGACAAGTATATGTTCAACAAAAAATTAAAGGCTTTTGTCACTTATACATTGGGCAAGAAGCCATTGTAGCTGGTACTGTTAGCGCAACAAAAAAAGAAGATAAACACATCACTGCATACCGTTGTCATGCTCATGCTATTGGCCTTGGCTTGCATCCAAAATATATCATGGCTGAAATGTATGCTAAAATCACAGGTTGCTGCAAAGGTAAAGGTGGTTCGATGCATATTTTTAGTAAAGAACATAACTTTGTTGGTGGTCACGGAATAGTTGGTGGACAAATTCCATTAGGCGCAGGCATTGCATTTGCTGATAAATATGCAGGGAACGATAACGTGTGTGTTTGTTCAATGGGTGATGGCGCCGTTAGACAAGGAGCATTACATGAAGCTTTTAATATGGCAATGACATGGAAATTACCCGTAATTTTTATTGTTGAAAATAACATGTATGCAATGGGAACATCTGTAGAGCGCACAAGTAACGTACACGAACTTTGGAAATTAGGATTAGCTTATGATATGCCGTCGAAACCCGTTGATGGGTTAAATGTTGAAGCTGTGCATGAAGCAATGGAAGAAGCGGTTGCAAGAGCAAGACGTGGAGATGGCCCAACATTTTTAGAAATGAAAACATATCGTTACAAAGGTCATAGTATGAGTGATGCTCAAACTTACCGAACAAAAGACGAGGTAAAAGAATACCAAGAACAAGATCCAATTCAAAAAGTTTTAAATACTTTGATTGAAAACAACTGGATAAATGAAATTGAGATTGAGGCAGCCGAAGAGCGTGTGAAAGCATTAGTTGACGAATCAGTTAAGTTTGCTGAAGAAAGCCCATATCCAGAAACTGACGAATTATACAAAGACGTTTATGCTGAACCAAATTATCCATATATACAAGAGTAGTTATTTTCTACATTATAAATTTTAACCATACAACTCACTACTAGAATAAAATAAAAAGCAATGGCCGAAATAGTAAGAATGCCCAAATTAAGTGATACAATGACCGAAGGTGTTATTGCAAAATGGCACAAGAAGGTTGGCGATAAAGTTAAAAGCGGTGAGCTTTTAGCTGATATTGAAACTGATAAGGCAACCATGGAATTTGAATCTTTTCAAGATGGAATTTTATTACATATTGGTATTCCTGAAAAACAAAGCGTACCAGTTGATTCTATCATTGCTGTTTTAGGAAAAGAAGGTGAAGATATTAATGCGATTTTAGCAGAGGCAAATAGCGGAACTAAAACAGCGCCAGTTGTTTCAAAAACAGAGTCTGTTCCAGCAACAGCAGTTCCATCAAATGCATCAGTAGCTCCATTACCAGAAGGTGTCGAAGTTATTCGTATGCCAAAATTAAGTGATACAATGACCGAAGGTGTTGTTGAAAAATGGCACAAAAAAGTAGGTGATAAGGTTAAAAGTGGCGAATTATTAGCAGATATTGCAACCGATAAAGCAACGATGGAATTTGAATCTTTCCAAGATGGCGTATTAATTCATATTGGTATTCCTGAAGGAAAAAGTGTTCCTGTTGATAGTGTTTTAGCTATTTTAGGAAAAGGTGGTGAAGACATTAATGCAATTTTAGCAACAGTTGAAGGGACTGTAAAGACGGAAGGGACAAAAGAGATATTAGGGAATAAAGTGACTCAAGAAGTTAAATCAATAGTAAGTTCTGCTAGCCTAACTCTTGGGGAGGTTGGAGGGGCTTCTCGTATAAAAGCTTCTCCTTTAGCAAAAGCATTAGCAAAAGACAAAGGCATTGATTTATCTAAAGTTAATGGCAGTGGAGATAATGGCAGAGTAACAAAATCAGATATAGAAAATTATAAACCTTCTGCCCAAACTCATAATAGCTCTCAAACCGTTAGTTATTTTGTGCCAGGAGCAGAAAGCTTCACAGACGAACCAACGTCTCAAATGCGAAAAATAATTGCAAAACGTTTATTAGAAAGTACCAATGGCGCTCCTCATTTCTACTTAAACATTGAGGTAGATATGGATAACGCAATGGCTTCTCGTTTGGCTATTAATGCAATTCCTGATACAAAAGTTTCGTTTAATGATTTAGTAATTAAAGCGTGTGCTGCTGCTTTACGCAAACACCCTAAGGTAAATACAAGTTGGCTAGGCGATAAAATCCGTTACTATAATCATGTGCATATTGGTGTTGCTGTTGCAGTTGAAGATGGTTTATTGGTTCCTGTAATTCGTTTTGCAGATCAAAAATCATTATCACAAATTAGTGCAGAGGTAAAAGATTTAGGTAAACGTGCTAAAGATAAAAAATTACAACCTGCAGATTGGGAAGGAAATACATTTACGGTTTCAAACTTAGGAATGTTTGGCATAGAATCATTTACATCTATTATTAACACGCCAGAATCTTGTATTTTATCAGTTGGTGCAATCCGCCAAGTGCCAGTAGTAAAAAACAATATGGTAGTCCCTGGTAATGTTATGAAACTAACGTTAGCTTGTGATCACCGCACAGTGGATGGCGCAACTGGAGCAGCATTTTTACAAACATTAAGAATGTTTATTGAAAATCCTGTTACGATATTAGCTTAATTATTAATTCAAAGAGTTTAATTAATATAATTAAAAATCGAATTCTAAAAACTTAAATCTATTTTTTAATGGAAGGAACAATCACATCAACAATCGAAAACGGAATTGGAACAATTACTTTTTTTCATCCACAAAGTAATTCAATGCCTGGTAAACAATTAAGAAATCTTGCTGCCGAAATTGAAAAATTAGGTAAAGATGAAAATGCCAAAGTAATCGTATTAAAAAGTGAAGGCGAAAAAACATTTTGTGCTGGAGCAAGTTTCGATGAGTTGATTTCAATTAAAGATATTGAAACTGGTTTAAAGTTTTTCTCAGGTTTTGCGATGGTAATTAATGCCATGCGAAAAGCACCAAAATTTATTATTGCGCGCGTGCAAGGCAAAGCCGTTGGTGGTGGAGTTGGCATTACCGCAAGTGCAGATTATACCTTTGCAGTAGAAAGCGCATCTATTAAGTTAAGTGAATTAGCTGTTGGCATAGGTCCTTTTGTAGTTGGGCCTGCAGTTGAACGTAAAGTTGGAACATCTGCATTTTGTCAGTTAACAATTAATGCAACCGAATGGCAAACTGCACAATGGGCAAAAGAAAAAGGATTATATGCAGAGGTTTTTGAAACAGCAACAGAAATGGACAAAAACATTAAAGCACTTTCAACAAAGTTAGCAAACAGTAATCCTGATGCGATGATGATGCTTAAAAAAGTAATGTGGCAAGGAACTGAAAATTGGGATTCGCTTTTAATTGACCGCGCAGGAATGAGTGGAACTCTTGTGCTATCAGAATTTACAATTAATGCCATTAACCAGTTTAAGGCAAAGGCTTAATAAAATAAATCACCATGGATTTATTTAGTAGTCTTATTAATCCAAATACAAACTTGTTGTCATGTGATGGTATTGTAAATTATCACGGTCAAATTTTAGATCCATCAGTAACTAAAAGCTATTTCAATACTTTATACAACACCATTGAATGGAGAAATGATGAGGCAAACCTATTTGGGAAACGTATCATAACCAACAGAAAAGTAGCGTGGTATGGTGATTCAAATTACTCTTACACATACTCTAATACAACAAAGCAAGCACTAATCTGGACAAAAGAATTGCTAGAATTAAAAGCCTGTGTTGAGAAACTAACTGAAACAAGCTTTAATTCTTGTCTTTTAAACCTCTATCATAACGGAAACGAGGGAATGGCTTACCATTCGGACGATGAAACCAGTTTAGGAAAAAACGCAACAATTGCCTCATTAAGTTTTGGTGCCGAACGACGATTTTTATTCCAACATAAAAAAACTAAAGAGACAATTTCTATTCAACTTGAAAACGGAAGCTTATTGGTAATGAAAGCCGAAACTCAAGCTTATTGGGCACATCGCTTACCCGTTTCAACAAAAATAAAAAATCCACGTATTAATTTAACTTTTAGAACAATGATTTGATGAATTTAATCATTCACAATTAAGCTTAAATATTACTACATTTCATGCAAAAAGATTAAATTCGTACATCTAAAAAAACACTATTATGCCAAAAGGAATTTATAAAGTACCAGCAGCTATTAATGAGCCAATAAAAAATTATGCTTCAGGAAGTGCTGAGCGAAAAGAATTACAAGCAATGCTTAAAGAATTGCGTAGTAAGGAAATTGACATCCCAATGTATATTGGAAATAAAGAAGTGACAAGCGAAACTAAAATTCGTTTAGCACCACCTCACGATCACAAACACACATTAGGTCATTTTTATAAAAGCGATAAAACTCATGTTGAGCAAGCTATTTCCTCAGCATTAGCAGCAAAAGAGCAATGGGCAAATTTAAGTTGGGAACACCGCGCAAGTATATTCTTAAAAGCAGCTGAATTAATTGCTGGACCTTACCGTTCAAAATTAAATGCAGCAACAATGCTTGGACAAAGTAAAAATGCTTATCAAGCAGAAATTGATAGTGCTTGCGAAATCATTGATTTCTTGCGCTTCAATGTGCAATACATGAGTGAAATTTATGCTGATCAACCCGTTTCTGGCCCTGGTGTATGGAATCGTATCGAATGGCGTCCCTTAGAAGGATTTATTTACGCGTTAACTCCATTTAATTTTACAGCAATTGCAGGAAATTTACCTACAAGTTGTGCTATGATGGGAAATGTAGTTGTTTGGAAACCAAGTAATGCACAAGTTTACAGCGCAAATGTATTAATGGAAATATTTAAAAAAGCAGGCGTTCCGGATGGCGTTATTAATTTAATTTACCCAAGCGGTCCAGATGCTGCTGAAGTTGTTTTTAATCATAAAGATTTTGCAGGTATTCATTTTACAGGAAGTACGGAAGTGTTTCAAAATATTTGGCAAACAATAGGAAACAATATTCATAAATATAAATCTTACCCACGTATTGTAGGTGAAACCGGCGGAAAAGATTTTATTATGGCACACAAATCTGCTGATACTAAAACATTATCCACGGCTATTTCACGTGGTGCTTTTGAATACCAAGGACAAAAATGTTCAGCAGCTTCACGCGTGTATGTTCCTTCTAATTTATGGGCTGAAGTAAAATCTTATGTTTTAGCTGATTTAAAATCAATGAAAATGGGTCCTACTGAAGATTTCACTAACTTTATTAACGCCGTTATTGATGAAAAAAGTTTTGACAAATTAGCGAAATACATTGATGCTGCTAAAAAAGATAGTAGCGTAGAAATAATTGCTGGTGGTAATTACGATAAATCAAAAGGATATTTTATTGAGCCAACCATAATTGTTGCTAAAGATCCTAAATACATCACCATGTGTGAAGAGTTGTTTGGACCAGTATTAACTCTTTTTGTTTACGACGAAAATAAATTCGAAGAAACTTTAGAATTAGTTGATACAACTTCTATTTACGCTTTAACTGGAGCCATCATAGCACAAGACCGTTATGCGATTGAATTTGCAACTAAAAAATTAAATAACGCAGCTGGTAATTTTTACATTAATGATAAATGTACTGGCGCTGTAGTTGGGCAACAACCATTTGGTGGTGCACGTGGAAGTGGAACAAACGATAAGGCTGGTGCAAAAATTAACTTATTGCGTTGGGTTTCTCCTCGTACAATTAAAGAAACATTAATCCCAGCATTGGATTATACATATCCTTTTTTACAAGCTGATTAGTTTGAATTTTAATCCTGACAGGTTTTAATGAATGTTAAAGTGTGACAGGTTTTCGTGCATTAATTATTAAAATTAGCTTTGTAAAAAATAAATTAAAGCATTACCTCAATGGAGTAAAAAGGGGTTTAAAAGAATTGATTATACATAAAATTGTTTTGGTAAAAGTTATAATTCTATTATTTTTAGCATTTGCTGAAAGTAAAATTATAGCGCAAAATAGTGATAGTGTAAAAACAAAACAGCCATTTTATATCAGGTTTGGAAAGCATTTTGAAGACTCAACAAGAAAGGGCGACAAACTTGAAATTAGTTTTGGACAAAATTTATTATTTATTTCTAGCAGTAGACAAATAAATATTCGTCAACAAGCCGCTATTGTAATACCAACAACTGCCATTTTATTTTTAGTAGAATTTCGGCCAAAAAAAACATTAAGAGTTCCGATATTTTTAAATATTGCAACAGAAAGCAAGCAATACATTATCGGTGGTCAAATAATAAACGAAAGAGCTTCGCCTACTTTTGGAACTGGAATAATTTTTAGATTAATAGAGTTTAATTTAGATAAAAAATCTAAAATAGATTTTGAAATAGGTCCACTCGCTAGTGTACTAGTTGATAGGAATAATAATCTTCGTTTTGCGCCAGTTATTGCTTCACGATTTAAAATTTGTAGGGGGGAAAATTTTGTCATGTATTTTGGTGTCAATTATTCAATTGGAATAAATGCATTTGGAATTCAATATGGAACTGGTTCTAATTTTTAAACCATACTTTTTTTCACTCATCGCCTCGAAATGAATATTCTTTGTTTCCCAAAATAATCTGTAATTGTAAGCACATGCTTTCCTTTTTCGGGACTAACTCCTAACTCATGTATGTTTCTGGTTGCGCAAAAGGATTTAATAAACAATACTGAGTAATAGTTGTTACAACCATTTTTTTCAGTTATAGTTAAAATGATAAAATATTAAGTCCTTTTCTTATAAATTGCTTATTTTTGATAGATATTAAAGAATACAAAATGACCGTTGAATCATTATTAAATCGTGCGCTTAATCTTGAGTTTTTATCGATTGAAGAAGGCGTTTTTTTATACGAAAATGCACCTACCTCAAACTTGATGTTTGTTGCTAACGAAATTAGAAATATTAAAAAAAATAATTCCCAAAAAGTAACCTGGATTATTGACCGAAATGTAAATACAACAAACGTGTGTATTGCAAACTGCAAATTTTGTAATTTTTACAGAATTCCTGGCCATCCGGAATCTTATGTAACTTCTATAGAAACTTATAAGAAAAAAATTGAAGAAACATTTCAGTTAGGTGGTGAACAACTATTGTTGCAAGGTGGCCATCATCCCGATTTAGGTTTAAGGTATTACGTCAATTTATTTAAAGAATTAAAAACGCTTTTTCCATGTTTAAAATTACATGCACTTGGGCCCCCAGAAATTGCACATATCACAAAGTTAGAAAAATCAACACACACCGAAGTTTTAAAAGCATTAATGGCTGCCGGTATGGATAGCTTACCTGGAGCTGGCGCAGAAATATTAAACGACCGCGTTCGCCGATTAATTTCGAAAGGGAAATGTACTGGTAGAGAATGGTTAGATGTAATGCGTGCATGTCACCAATTAAATATAACCACATCGGCTACAATGATGTTTGGTCATGTAGAAACAATTTACGAACGCTTTGAACATTTAGTTTGGATACGTGATGTGCAAGAAGAAAAACCAAAAGATGCGAAAGGATTTTTAGCATTTATTCCTTGGCCTTTTCAGGATGATGGCACTTTATTAAAACGTGTAAAAGGAATTACAAATAATGTGAGTGATGATGAATACATCCGCATGTTAGCCCTAAGTAGAATTATGTTACCTAACATTGAAAATATTCAAGCCTCTTGGTTAACGGTAGGAAAACAAACCGCACAAATCTGTTTACATGCTGGCGCCAATGATTTCGGTAGTATAATGATTGAAGAGAATGTTGTTAGTGTTGCTGGTGCGCCACATCGCTTTACTTACAAAACAATTCAGGATGCAATAACTGAAGCGGGTTTTGAACCACAATTAAGAACACAACAATACGAGGAAAGACCAGTTCCAAAAGAAATTATGGAACAAGTAATAAATTATTAAAAAAGCAAAGCACATGACCGTTATTATAACTGGAGCAAGCAGAGGCATAGGCTTTGAACTCACTAAATTATTTTTAAATGCCAATTATCAAGTAATTGCTTTAACAAGACATACAGAAACACTTGAAGCATTATCTAATTCAAATTTACAAATCATTGCAACCGATTTAAGTTCTAAAATCAGCATTGATAAAGCTGTTTTTGCCATTAAAGAAAAACGCCAAACTATTGATTTTTTAATTAACAATGCGGGGACCTTGGTAAACAAACCTTTCGAGGATATACTATATTCTGATTTAGAAAAAACATATCAGGTAAATGTATTTGCGCCTTTTTATTTATCACAACAACTACTTAGTGTTTTAGGAAAAAAATCAAAAGCGCACATTGTTAACATCAGTAGTATTGGTGGCTTTCAAGGTAGTGTAAAATTTTCAGGACTTTCTTCGTATAGTTCCTCTAAGTCTGCAGTTGTTGGTTTAACAGAATGTATGGCAGAAGAATTTAAAGAAAAAAACATAACGGTTAACTGCTTAGCACTAGGCGCCGTTCAAACAGAAATGCTAGCTGAAGCATTTCCTGGCTATGAGGCTCCCATTAAACCATTTCAAATGGCTGAATATATATTTGATTTTACAACAAAAGGTCATCACTATTATAACGGAAAAATTTTACCAGTATCTTTATCAACTCCTTAAAAAAAATTATGAAAAAAACAATCTTAATACTAGCAATCCTATCTTTTACAACAGGATTTTCTCAAACAAAAAAAGTGTGTTTAAAAATAGAACAATTTATCCCGTATTGCGGTGGCGCTCGTCCAACCCACGAAATGGAAGCGAAATTAAAAATTGCAACACCATATGCTAACAAAAAATTAATTTATGTTTCGGAAAACAACAAAGTTGATACGATAACTACTGATAAAAATGGTTGCTTAAAAACAAAGCTTCCTCAGGGAAAATATAACTTTTTTGAACCTTGGAAATACTATAAACAAATTCCAAACGGAGAAACCGAAAGTAATATTAAAATGGATTGTATAGCAGCTGAATGGGCAAAAGCAGATTTAATTATTATAGTAGCTAAAAAAAATACTATTGTAAATAACTTAATATATCCAGCATGTGCATATCGTTTTCCATGTTTAATAAATAAACATTTGCCACAATAGCAAATTGCTAAATCACAGAAAATAATTTTCAAAATACCAAATCCCTGTTATTTAGCGATACATATTTTACTATTGAATCTGCTTCACAAATTATCTTTAAAGATAAAGGAAGCAAATTTATTGCGTATGCGTATCCTTTAGAAACTGAGAAGCAAGTAAAAGAAACCCTATTGGTTTTAAAGAAAGAACATCCAACAGCAAACCATCATTGTTATGCTTATATTTTAGGGGCAGATAAACAAAACGTGCGAGCGAATGACGACGGAGAACCTTCTTATACAGCAGGCAAACCAATATTAGGACAAATACAATCTCATGATTTAACTAATGTATTAATTGTAGTTGTTCGTTATTTTGGAGGCACTTTGTTAGGTGTGAGTGGTTTAATAAATGCATATAAAACCTCAGCATCTGACGTTATAAAAAGTGCATCGATAATTGAAAAACAAATTCTGTTTAAATACGAAATTAAATTTCCTTATATACAATTGAATGATGTGATGAAATTATTAAAACAATTGGATTGTCAAATACAACAACAACAATTTGATACAGATTGTGAAATCAGTTTTAGTATTAGAAAATCTCAAAGTGAGGTGTGTGAAGAAAAATTAAAAAAAATAAACGACTTGAAATTACAGTATGCCTAAAATGAAACACATTCTTTTATTCCTAATTTTCATTTCGCATATGCAAAACTATGCGCAAGAATTAACACAAACCATTCGAGGAACTGTTGTGGATAAACAAACGCAGAGTCTATTGCCGGGAGCAATCATTTGCATTTTAAATTCAGATCCACTTTTGGTAACCTCAACCAATGAACTTGGAAAATTTAGAATTGATAACGTTCCTTTAGGAAGAAAACAAATTAAAGTATCGTTTGTAAGTTATAAAGAAAAGGCACAAACCGTTGTACTAACAAGTGGTAAAGAAATGGTATTAAATATTGAATTAGAAGAAAGTATATTGCAGGGCGAAGAAATAGTGATAACAGCTGAAATTGATAAAACAAAAACAAATAACAAAATGGCAACTGTAAGTTCTCGTGTTTTTAGCACCGAAGAAGCTAACAGATATGCGGGAAGCAGAGGCGACCCAGCACGGATGGCAGCAAATTTTGCAGGTGTAAGTGGAGCAAATGATAGTAGAAATGATATTATTGTAAGAGGAAATTCTCCACTTGGTGTTTTGTGGCGACTTAATGGTTTAGATATTCCGAATCCTAATCACTTTGGCTCTATGGGCTCATCGGGCGGACCAATTTCTATTTTAAATAATAATACATTAGACAATTCGGATTTTATGACTGGTGCTTTTCCGGCAGATTATGGAAATGCAACTGCAGGAGTTTTTGATTTAAAAATGAGAACTGGTAATAATGAAAAACGCGAGTTTTTAGGAATGGTTGGGTTTAATGGTTTTGAAGTTGGCGCCGAAGGCCCATTTAGTAAAAAGAAAAAAAACGCTTCTTACATGGTTAATTACCGTTACTCAACTCTATCCGTTTTTAAATACCTTGGCTTAGATTTTGGAACAGGAAGCGCGGTTCCGCAATATCAAGATGTTACATTTAAAATTGATATGCCAACAAAAAAAGCTGGCAAATTTTCAGTTTGGGGAATTGGAGGATTAAGCAAAGCGGAATTATTACAAAGTCAACAATCTAAAGACAATAATTTATATGGTTACAGCGGCCGAAACACTTCCTTTAAATCAAATGTTGGAGCCGGTGGAATTTCACACACTTATTTAATTAATAGTTCTTCGTATTTAAAAACAAATATTGGCATTACGGGTCAATCTAATTATATCACTTCAGATAGAGTTGATACAAGCGCCAGCCAACAAAACATTAGACCAGAATACAGAAACGAATCATATACAACTCGCTACACAGCTAATACAACTTATAACAAAAAAATAAATTCGCGAAACTTTATAAATGCAGGCGTATATATTGATATATACAACACATCCTATGTTGATAGCACAGACGTAAATGGAACAGGCTTTGTAACATTAAGAAATTATAAAGGACAAACATCTTTGTCACGAGGATTTATTCAATGGAAACATCATTTTAGTGAAAAGCTTTCGCTCAACACAGGTTTTACATACCAATACTTATTGCTCAATAAATCTAAATCACCAGAACCAAGATTAGGATTAAAATATGAAATAAATAAAAAACAATCTGTTAGTTTTGGAGCAGGCTTGCATAGCCAAGTTCAACCACTTTACATTTATTTTGCAACTGCCAATTTAGGAAATGGCGCAGTAAAAGAAACAAACAGGAATTTGGATTTTACAAAAGCTGTCCATGCGGTTATAGCATATGATGTAAACCTTTTCAATAGTGTGCGAATTAAAACTGAATTATATTATCAATATTTATATAAAATACCAGTTAAATCAAGAAGCGATTATTTTAGTGCGGCAAACTTAGGTGCTGATTTCAATAGTCCTAATTTAGATAGTTTGGAAAGCAATGGTACTGGCGAAAATTATGGCTTTGAAGTAACGCTCGAAAAATTTTATAGTAAAGGGTATTATTTTTTAGTTACTGCCTCACTATTTGAAAGTAAATACAAAGCAAGTGATGGCATTATAAGAAATACTGCCTTTAATGGTAATTATGTTTTTAATGCTTTGGCAGGAAAAGAATTTAAAATAAAAGAAAAACATATTTTTGCGTTGGATGTTAAATTTACTTATGCAGGGGGAAAGCGTTATGTTCCCATAGATTTAACTTCATCAATAATAGCAAATAATGAAATTAGAAATGACTTACTTGCTTATCAGCCACAATATGATCCTTATGTTAGGTTAGATGTGAAGCCTTCTTATAAAATAAATACAAAACGATTTACTCATGAAATAAGTGTCGACATACAAAATGTAACTAAACACAATAATATATTTCAACAACAATACGATATGAACACTCAAAAAATTAAAACTGATTATCAGTTAAAGTTTTTTGTAATTCCACAATATAGATTAACATTTTAAGATTTTTTAAGTGTGTGTTTTTTATGAGATTTAACTTATAATGCTTAAATTTGGCATGCTATTGGTTTTTGGTTAACACTAAAATTAAAAGGGAATGTAGTTAAAATCTACAACTGTCGCGCAACTGTATGTTCTGTAACATTTTTGAAAATACCATTGTTAATCTGTTTAACGAGAAGGTTCAAAAATAAAGGAATAAGTCAGGAGACCTGCCTAAATAGTAAACACGATAATCTTCGCGAAAAAGATTGTGTATTATGAATAAAAATGAAATCACATATTGCAAACGCTGTAATGTCACTTTTAAGTGCAACGCTAATGATATTTCCAATTGTCAATGTAATGAAATTACCCTTTCTGAGAAAACCAAAACATTTATGGGTGAAACAAATTATAATTGTCTTTGTGCAAACTGCTTAACAGAATTGGAATCTTTAGTAAATGACAATCACAATTTAAGAAGAACATTAAATCCGCAAAATTTATTAGAAGGGGTACATTTTTACAAAGAAGATGGGCTTTTTGTATTCACCGAATTATATCATTATTTAAAGGGTTCGTGTTGCGGGAATAGTTGCAAACATTGTGCTTATGGAAATAAAAATTAAATCATGAAAAATCTATTTTTATATATTTGCTTTTCTCTCTTGATTGTTAATTCGATACAAGCACAGATTTACGCTCCTCAAGCAGGAATACCTGGCTCTGATGCTATTTACAAAGATAGTTTGGTTTTTGTAAATTGGGTAAGTGAATGCAAAATAATAAGAGGTTATCAAGATATTTCAAATGTTGGATTAGGCCTTGCAGATGTTGGCGATAGTTCGCTAGTTTTTGGAATAGCTCTTAGCAATGGCGTGGTAAGTTTAGGAGATGGCGGTATTGCAATTTGTAAGTTTCCGTTTCCAATAAAAGATGGTATCGGAAATGATTTTGCCGTTTTTGAAAATAGTTTTGACGGCCTTTTTTTAGAGCTTGCTTTCGTGGAAGTAAGCAGCGATGGCGAACATTTTTTTCGCTTCCCTTCACATTCATTGATAGATACAAACATTCAAGTCGGCTCCTTTGGATATACTGATGCAACAAAAATAAATAATTTAGCAGGAAAATATCAAGCTGGTTATGGAACTCCTTTTGATTTAAACGACGTTGCTAATAATGCTTTACTAAATAAAAACAACATCACGCATGTTAAGGTTATTGATTGTGTTGGTTCAATAAATAATAGTTATGCAACCCGCGACAGTTACAATAATAAAGTAAACGAGCCTTGGCCAACACCTTTTGGGAGTTCTGGTTTTGATTTAGATGCAATTGGTGTTATTAATCAAAATACCATTATTGGAGTTAATGAATTTGAAAATCTAGAGAACAGAATTGTGCTGTATCCAAATCCTATAAATAGCAATGAAACATTACATATTTATTCTGCTGAAAAAATTAAAGAATATACCTTATTTAATGCGTCAGGAAATATTATTGAAAACGCAAAAAGTTCTATACTTCATTTGCCAGCAATCAATTCAGGATTATATATCCTAAAAATAGAAACCGAAAAGGGAACTATTCATAAAAAAATTATAATCCAATAAAATTTATACTAATCTGCTAATACAATTTTTTTGAAAATTGATTTCTTGCCATTACTTAATTTAACAACATACATTCCCTTTGAATAACCCTCCAAATTTATAGACTCGGAAGTGAGTGATAATTCTGACTTAAAAATTAAGGTTCCGCTTAAACTATAAATCTCAAGAATATTAAAATTCATATTTAATTGCGAAATATTAAAAGTGTTATTTGTTGGGTTTGGATAAATTAAAACAGACTCGTCACCTTCAAAATTATTACCTGACAATTCGGTCGCCATCCCATCATATTTAATTTGGGCTTGATTAGCCGCGGAAATTAATCCAGACAAACTATCGCCAGCAATTAATGCAAAGGCAACTTTTACAGTTTGATTTGGTGGCACAACAAACGGCCCACTACTCATCACATTTAAAACATCTGATCCAAAACCCGTTGCACCAGCAATTAAACGTTGTGTAGATAATGTTTTATACTTTTCTTTTGTGTCAAATCCACCAGTAGTAGGATCAACACCACCAGCACCGCCGGCCAAATTATCTATTGCATAAAAATTAGGTGGAGCCGAACTTGTTAATAATTTAATGCCCGCATATTTGCCGCTAGCGCCAGTATAAAAGCTATACCCCATTTTAGTTCCAGCATTATAATTACTTCTATTTTGAGTGAAGGTTCCTCCGTCAATATCCCAATCAGCAAAAATACCAGCAAACATTTTTTTAATAGTATCAGTTGCGTGCGTATTTTTAATATAGTATTCCCATATTACAAATTGTTTATTTGGAACAGTGCTCCAAGAATACGTATTCTGGTCTACTTGAATATTTAAAGGATATACAGCTAAATTATCTTTCATTTTAGCTTTAGTATCAAAATCGGAAAACGGGGCTAAGGTTTGTTTAGAAATTCTTGTCATGACTGAAAAATCATTATCATCTGCAGTTCCAGTAGTGTTTCTAGTGCAATCAGAAACCCTTATACTATCTTTTCCAATCATTAGACTTGCATCATACATTAAATCGGTAGTTAAATATTTAAATCCCAAACCTTGTAATTGCCCGAATTGATTAAATCCAATTCTGCCCCTACTAGTTGCTGTAGTTTGAATATCATTATTAGTAATATTAATATAATCAACATTTACATTTAATGTAAAGTATTGTTTAGATTGGTATGCTCCATCTTTAATTAGAACTTCAAAATCTATTGATTGATTAATTGGGATAACACCTGTTAATTTAAAAGTAAAAGGATCTAAACTATTTGTTTTGCTTGCAAGCGTATTTATTACACCTAAAGTTGTTGTTTTATCAATAACCGTTACTAAAGCTGATAAAGGAGTAACCGTAACATTTAGTGCGGAAGTTGGATCTAAATAATTAATAAAGGTTCCGAAAATAAAAAGTGTATCTCCGCTAATATAAGATTCATCATTATGGTCAGTTACAATTTTATTTGTAAAAACAACACTAGGTGAAGCAGGATCATTTAATGCTCTGAATAAATTAATTCGACCTGTTCCTAATTTATTTATATAAGTAGGATTAAGAGAATAAATATTATCAGCTGTAACTTTAAGTCTTTCTCCGATTTGTAATCCGTTATATGAAGGGAATTGTTTCTTTACAATCCCCGCAGCACCAGAAAAAACTGGCGATGACATTGATGTGCCAGTAAGTAATGAATAAGAACTTCCTGTCCACGTTGAATTTATATTATCACCTGGTGCAGCCACATCAATAAAATAACCATAGTTGGACGACGAGTGTTTTACATCACCACTCGTTGTATTTGCTACTGCAATAACATAATTATAGGCTGCAGGAAAAAATTCTCCATCTACCCCATTATTCCCTGCAGCAGCAACTACTAAGCAATTTTTATTTATAGTTGCATACGTTACCATGTCTTGACCGTATTGTGTAGCTCCGCCACCGCCCCAAGAACAATTAATTATAGAACAACCGTGATCAGCAGCATATTTTATTCCTTCAAATGCCATAATTAAATTTCCTGTTGCATCAGAAATTTTAACTGGTAAAAACTTACAATTAAACCCAACTCCTGCGCCACCAATGCTGTTGTCAGTGCTTGCTGCCGAAATACCAGATACATGAACACCGTGCGCATTAGCTTGATATGTTGGATTATTATCATTCATTCCTAAATCCCATCCTTTGTAATTGTCCACATAACCATCGCCATCATTATCGATTCCATCAATTACATCACCATAATTTCTCTTTGTTGCGTTAAATAAATCAGGATGATTTGGTTCAGTTCCTGTATCAGTGATTCCAATTACAATACTTGAATCACCTTTATTTATATTCCATGCATTGAATGCGTTTATTTTTAATAAATGGTATTGGCTACCCGCTGTTCCTAACGGATCGTTTGGCGCATACAAAGATTTTGGAACCATGTGAGGTTCTGCATAAATTAAAATTCCAGTAGCCAATAATTTATTAATAGCTTTTTCGACTGTAATGTTAGAAGAATAATTTAATTCATAAATAAGTGATAGATCAGCAAATGCTTGTCCAACTGAATTAAACGGCTCTTGTGGTGTTTTATCTGATGGAAATTTCTTATGCAGGTTTGAAACACCAAGCGCGGTAGCGTATGAAGAAAATAATGCGTTATTAATCTTATTATTTTCGCATATTGATTCATATGACGGTTTAACCTTAATTATAATTGTATTAGCAATATAATCTCCATTATCAGTATGAACAATGTTTTGAGCAGACATTGAAATAAAAGAAATTGATGCTAAAATAAAGTAAAAATGATTTTTCATAATTCTATTGTTTTCAGTTTGTTTCAAAAAGTCAATAGCCTTTTCAAACAACTATTATCCTTTTTATTAAAGATACAAAAAAAACAATAAAAAAGCAAAATTCTAAGGCAACAAATAACCTTTATGCTTATCGTATTTCTCTAAGGTGCGAATGCCTGAAGAACTTATGTGTTCAAATTCTTTATCGCAAAATATATTAATGATTTTAATATCTGGCTTTAATTCTTGTATGTAACGGTATTGATTTTGTTCGTATTGAAAATCCGTTGAATTTCTTAGACCTCTTACAACAGTAACATCATAACCAAAAGAATCAATATGATCAGTTAACAAGCCGTAATATTCAGTGTGTTGTCTGTTGCCAATGGTTTGAGGGATTGGCCAATTTCTAATTGATTTGTCTGGGTTTTTACCAAATGCAACAATAACTTTATCGAATAATTTTTCTGCTTTTTTCAAAACATTAAAATGCCCTTTATGAAACGGATTAAAGCTCCCTGCAAAAACAGCAATACTTGGCTTGTTTGTTTTTACATAATCATATAATGCTTTTACATTTGGATTAGACGTTTGACTTTCTAAAAACAATAATCGTTGTTTTTGATATTCCAAAAAATCAACATGCTGATTTATAGAAAACTCATTTCGCTCTAATTCAAGCAATTCAGCAAATGAAGAATTTGGATTTATAGAAGAAAAATTTATCATTTATTTTTTCTTTAAATAAAATAAAGTGCTACAATTTGTTTTTCGTAAAATTATGTTTGCTTGTTCCTTAATTTGTTCAGCCCTTACCTTTTCATAATTTTCTATTTCTAGATTAATTAAATTAGCATCACCCAAAAGCTGAGAAATAGCAAGGTTTGTAGCTTTATTCAATACATCAGCTTCACTATAAGTAACGGTAGATTCTATTTTGTTTTTACACTTTTGTAACTCTTCATCGCTAACTAATTCTGTTTGAATTTTTAAAATCTCCGCATCAATACCTGCTTCTGCTTGTTCGATTGTGATTCCATCATTTACCTTTCCGGAAATAACAAACAACCCTTTATCAAAATCTCCCATCACATAAGCATTAATATCAGAAAACAATTGCTTATCTTTTATTAAGCTTTTATATAAACGTGATGAGTTTCCGCGAGATAAAATATCAGAAAGCATATCAATAGTGTGATATTCTTCATCAACTCGAGAACACATGCGATAAGCTCTATATATGCTATTAATTGGCACATCACGTTCAACTGTTAAGCTGCGGTATTCAGTTTGTTCGGGCTCAACAGGTAAATTTCTTTTCAATTTAATTCCTGGCTCAATTGGCGCAAACCATTTTTCGCAAAGCGCTTTAACGTTATCTAACTCCACATCACCAGCTACAACTAAAACGGCATTACTTGGATTGTAATGTGCTTTAAAAAATGCTTTTACGTCTTCCATTGTGGCTTCTTCAATGTGTTTTATTTCTTTACCGATAGTTGCCCATTTGTAAGGATGCACATTATAAATTAAAGGCCTTAATAATAACCAAACATCTCCATATGGTTGATTTAAATACCTTTGTTTAAACTCCTCAATAACTACATTGCGCTGTACATCTAAACTTTTTTTGTCAAAAGCCAAACTCAACATTCTATCGCTTTCTAACCAAAACGCTGTCTCTAAATTTTCGGAAGGAACTGTACAGTAATAATTAGTAATATCGTTTGTTGTAAAAGCATTATTTTCGCCCCCAACCATTTGTAAAGGCTCGTCGTAATTAGGAATATTTACACTTCCACCAAACATTAAATGTTCAAACAAATGAGCAAACCCTGTTCTGCTTTCGTCTTCATCGCGAGCGCCAACATCAAAAATAATATTCAAGCAAGCTAGTGGCGTACTTTTATCTTGGTGAACTATTACGGTAAGATTATTTTTAAGTTTAAACTTTTCGAAGTGGATCATGTTTTTTGAAAATAAATATGTTTAAAGATACTAAAAAGGGATTAATTCTTATATTATTGTAGAAAAATAACCACATAGAAACATAGAGTCATATAAAGCTAAAAAGTGCAGGATAGAAAACACGTTTTTTCGCATAGTTGATCCTATGGAAAAGCAAAGCTTCTTTTAATCCCTTTTGAAATCAATGTAAATCTATGTGGTTAAAAAAATCTTATTTTTAAATTCTGTTTTATGGAACTATTTGAAAAAATAAAAAAATTTGAAAGTTTACACATTGTTTTTTGGCTTATAAAAGACAGTTGTTGGATGCTTGAGTGGCGGTGGATGGGTATTTTAATGGTTATTCCAACCATTACGATTGCTATTATCATTGTTTACATCTCTCGAAAAACAATCGACGTATTTCTAAATTTAGCCATTCTTTTTTGGATTTCGGCTAATAGTTTTTGGATGTATTGCGAGTTTTTTAATTCAGGCGAAAACAAATTGGTTTCATCTATTCCATTTGGATTAGGTTTTCTGTTTGTTGGACTTTATTACTACAAGCTATTTATAAATAAAAAGAATATTTCTTAGCTTTTATTGGTAATAAAACTCGTCTAATTTCTTGGTTCTTCAACAGAAAAAATATTATATTAGACAACTATAATTTTAAACCTATTTCCCGATGGAAACTACGCCATATCAATCAAAACACAAAATACGTATTGTAACCGCTGCGGCATTATTTGACGGACACGATGCAGCAATAAATATTATGCGCCGAATTATCCAATCGAGCGGAGCTGAAGTTATTCATTTAGGCCATGATAGAAGTGCGCAAGAGGTTGTAAACTGTGCCATACAAGAAGATGCAAATGCTATTGCGGTAACAAGTTACCAGGGTGGACACGTTGAATATTTTAAATACATGTACGATTTGTTGAAAGAACGAAATTGTGAGCATATCAAATTATTTGGTGGCGGAGGCGGCGTAATTCTTCCTACAGAAATTGAAGAGTTACATGCTTACGGAATTACAAAAATATATTCTCCTGATGATGGCCGTTCTTTAGGTTTACAAGGGATGATTAATGATTTGTTGCGTCAGTGTGATTATGCTACTGGAACAAATATTAAAGATGATGTTGCTAAGATTGCTGACAGAAATTATAAATCAATTGCACGTATTATATCTGCTGCAGAAAACTTTAATGAGGATAATTTAGCTTTATTAAATGAGCTAAAAACAAAAGCAGAAAAATCCTCCACATCCGTTTTAGGAATTACAGGAACTGGGGGTTCAGGAAAATCGAGCTTAGTGGATGAATTAGTTCGTCGTTTTTTAGTTGATTTCAAAGACAAACAAATTGCTATTATTTCTGTTGACCCTTCAAAACGAAAAACAGGTGGCGCTTTATTGGGTGACAGAATTCGTATGAATGCGATTAATAATGATCGCGTATATATGCGTTCATTAGCAACTCGTCAAAGTAATTTAGCATTAAGTAAATATGTGCAGGATGCTGTTAATATTTGTAAAGCAGCCAATTTTGATTTAATTATTTTAGAAACTTCTGGTATTGGACAATCAGATACTGAAATTATTGAACACTCTAACATGAGTCTTTACGTAATGACACCTGAATACGGCGCTGCTACTCAATTAGAAAAAATTGACATGTTGGACTTTGCAGATATTATTGCTTTAAATAAGTTTGACAAACGAGGTGCTTTAGACGCTATTCGTGATGTTAAAAAACAATACAAACGCAATCACAATTTGTGGGAAATTGCGGATGAAGACATTCCAGTTTTTGGCACCATTGCTTCTCAATTTAACGACCCAGGCATGAACCGTTTGTATAAAGCGGTAATGAATAAAATGGTTGAGAAAACAGGAAATAAAAATTTAGCTTCTCAGTTTTTTATAACAGAAGAAATGAGCGAAAAAATTTACATTATTCCTCCTTCTAAAACGCGTTACTTAAGCGAAATATCTGAAAATAATCGCAGCTACGATAAAAGAGCGAGCCAACAAAGTGAAGTTGCTCAAAAATTATACGGGATTCAAAAAACCATCGAAACCATTTCTGAATCTAAAATGGAAGATAAAGACCGATTAATTAAAGGTCTGCAAGAAGCTTTTGAAAAAACAAAATTAGATTTAGATCCACGTAATTTATTAGTGATTGAAAATTGGGAAGCCAAGAAAAAATTATATTCGAACGAATTTTACGAATTTAAAGTGCGTGATAAAGTTTTAAAAATTGAAACGCATTACGAATCATTATCACATTCAAAAATTCCAAAAATTGCTTCCCCAAAATATACATCATGGGGCGATATTTTAAAATGGAATTTACAAGAAAACTTTCCTGGTGATTTTCCTTACACTGCCGGAATCTATCCATTCAAACGCGAAGGTGAAGATCCAACTCGTATGTTTGCTGGTGAAGGTGGGCCAGAGAGAACCAACAAACGTTTTCATTATGTAAGTAAAGGTTTGCCAGCTGCTCGTTTAAGTACTGCTTTTGATAGTGTAACCCTTTATGGAAACGATCCTGATTACCGTCCAGATATTTATGGTAAAGTTGGAAATAGTGGCGTGAGTATTTGTTGTTTGGATGATGCAAAAAAACTTTACAGTGGTTTTAATTTAGCTGATCCTAAAACATCAGTTTCAATGACTATTAATGGGCCAGCGCCAACTTTAGCTGCCTTTTTTATGAATACTGCCATTGATCAACAATGTGAATTTTATATTAAAGAAAATAAATTAGAAAAAGAAGTTGAAGCTAAAATAGCAGCAATTTATAAAAAGCTAGGAACCGTTAGACCAACTTACCAGGGCGAATTACCTGACGGGAATAATGGTTTAGGCTTATTGTTATTAGGTGTTACTGGAGATCAGGTTTTACCAAAAGATGTTTACGAAACTATTAAAGCTAAAACGTTAACACAAGTTCGTGGTACTGTACAAGCAGATATTTTAAAAGAAGATCAAGCTCAAAATACTTGTATTTTTAGTACAGAATTTAGTTTACGCGTAATGGGTGACGTTCAACAATATTTCATTGATAAAAAAGTACGTAACTTTTATTCAGTAAGTATAAGTGGTTATCATATTGCTGAAGCTGGTGCAAATCCAATTTCACAACTTGCATTTACCTTAGCTAACGGTTTCACCTTTGTTGAATATTATTTAAGCAGAGGAATGAATATCGATGATTTCGCGCCAAACTTATCGTTCTTCTTTAGTAATGGTATTGATCCGGAATATAGTGTAATTGGCCGTGTAAGTCGCAGAATATGGGCTAAAGCAATGAAGTTGCGTTACAATGGAAATGAAAGAAGTCAAATGTTGAAATACCATATTCAAACTTCTGGTCGCTCATTACATGCGCAAGAAATTGACTTTAATGATATACGCACAACCCTGCAAGCGTTATATGCAATATATGATAACTGTAATTCATTACATACAAATGCCTATGATGAAGCGATTACAACGCCAACAGAGGAATCTGTTCGTAGAGCAATGGCCATTCAATTAATTATAAATAGAGAATTAGGTTTAGCAAAAAACGAAAATCCATTACAAGGCGCATTCATAATTGAAGAGTTAACTGATTTAGTTGAAGCTGCTGTATTAACCGAATTCGATAGAATTTCGGAACGTGGTGGTGTTTTAGGAGCCATGGAAACAATGTATCAACGCGGACAAATTCAAGAAGAAAGTTTGTATTATGAAACATTAAAACACAATGGCGAATATCCAATTATCGGAGTAAATACATTCTTATCAAGCAAAGGAAGTCCAACTGTAATTCCTTCAGAAGTTATTCGATCTACTCCTGAAGAAAAAGAATATCAAATTACAATGCTAAAAGAACTTCATAATTCTCACAAAGAAAAGCATGATGAATTTGTAAAAATATTGCAACATTCTGCGATTCAAAATCAAAATATTTTTGATGAATTAATGGAAGCGGTTAAATATATGTCGCTCGGACAAATTACAAAAGCATTGTTTGAAGTTGGAGGTCAGTATAGAAGGAATATGTAATAATTTACAGAGCCTTTATTAATTAGTGGCAACATTAAATCATTTATGATAAAAAACGCTCTCTTAATAATCGGTAGGTAAATATTAGTTTTTAGTAGGTAAAAAAGTACAGTTTTAGCTGATAAATTGCCTAATTTTTCGTAACATTGCTTTACTATTATTATATTTATGAGCAAAGTAGCATTAATTACAGGCGTAACGGGTCAAGACGGAGCCTATTTATCAGAATTATTATTAAGCAAAGGCTATATCGTACATGGTGTTAAGCGCCGAAGCTCTCTGTTTAATACGGATAGAATTGACCACTTATATCAAGATCAACACGAAAAACATATTAATTTTAAATTACACCATGGTGATTTAACGGATAGTACCAATCTAATTAGAATTGTACAAGAAGTTCAGCCAGATGAGATTTATAATTTAGCGGCAATGTCACATGTAAAAGTGAGTTTTGATACTCCTGAATACACTGCAAATGCAGATGGAATTGGCACCTTAAGAATTTTGGAAGCCATTC
>CAIYSA010000278.1 GCA_903928655.1 uncultured Bacteroidota bacterium | reverse complement strand
TTAATATTTTTATCAAAACGCTCTGCTAAATTTTCGCTTTCAAAGGCTTGATTTAAGCCTAAATATGAACCCATTTCTTTTAATACTTTTAAATATTCTTTTGATTCCTGATATTTTTTATTGAAAAGGCAGTTTGCTAAATCAGAACTATAAATCCCAAAATTAATAGCTCGTTTGTAATTGCTAGTATTATACTTCGTAACATTATTAGTGTTATTTAATAAACTCGCATTATATTTTGCTCCTGATTTTTTAGAAACATAAGCAATTTGAAGGGCTGAAGGTAAATTATAAGATAATTCTTCAACTTCCTCTGCAGGTATTTCAGTCAAAGTTTTAGTAGTATCTACTATTTCCTCATTGAGGTTTTTTTCTTCTTTAGTTGAATTATTGCACCCTAAAAAAAGGATTGAACATAATGCTATAGAAACTGAGACAATTTTTTTTATCATTTTTGTTTTTTTACAAAATTACAATTATTATTTTGATAATTCTTCTATCGCCTTATTAATGCATTTATCGTTTTTATTTATAATAGGATAATAAGCATCTTTATTAAAAGCATCCCTTCCAATAAATGCTTTTAAATATGGTTTTAAGGCAATATCAGTTTTAAGTTTATCTATTTTTTCGATAAAAAGTTTTTGGTATTCACAGTATAAATAAAATTCATTTAAAATTTGGTCAGTGATTTCAAATTTATCAATATAGTTTTCTGCCGTCTTAAAATCTTTTAACTCATTACGGTGTTTATCCGAATATTCAAAAGCAAAAGTGTTAATTGCACCAACATAAAACACTTTATTTAAAAAGGAATTTGTTTTGGATGTATCAATCGGTACAAATATATCTGGCATAATTCCACCACCACCATAAACTATTTTTCCCTCTGGTGTTCTATATTTCTTTGTTTTATCAAGTTTAATACTATCTGCATTTAAGAGTTCACCATTTTGGTATCGATCATATTCTTCGTTATAATAAATGGATTTGTCATCAGTATATGGTTTTTGAATGCATCTGCCAGTTGGTGTATAGTAGCGAGCTACTGTTAATCGTATTGCTGAACCATCTGGCAGCTGCAATTGGTCTTGAACCAATCCTTTTCCAAAACTTCGTCTCCCAATAATTAAACCTCTGTCGTTATCTTGTATTGCACCAGCCACAATTTCACTTGCACTCGCACTTCCTTCGTCAATTAAAATAACTATTTCGTTTTTTTCAAAACTTCCTTTTTCAGTCGCTTTATAAGTTTTTTTAGGATTCGCTTTTCCTTGAGTATAAACTATTTGTAGTCCATTTACTAAAAATTCGTCAGAAATATCTACAGCAGCATTTAAATAACCGCCAGGATTTCCTCTTAAATCTAAAATCAATTTCTTCATTCCTAATTTATTTAAATCATTAAATGCTTTAATATATTCATCATATGTAGTTGCTGCAAATTTGCTAATTTTCATATAGCCAATCGTGGGCTTCACAATATAAGCTGCATCCAAACTATAAAGTGGAATGGCATCTCTAATAATTTTGAAATTTAAAGGTTTTTTTATGCCATTTCTAAGGATGGTTACATTAACCGCAGTACCACTAATTCCTCTTAATTTTTCAAAAACTTCTTTATTTGTAATCTTTGGGCCAGTCATGTTTTTGCCCTCAACTTTAATGAGTTTATCACCCGCTTTAATCCCAATTTTTTCTGACGGACCACCTTCAATGGGATTTATAACACGAATTGTATCTTTTATAATGTTAAATTCAACGCCAATTCCATCAAAATTTCCTTCTAAACTTTCGTTTGTAGTTTCAAATTCTGCTGCTGCTATATAACTAGAATGTGGATCTAAACTTTGAAGCATCGCTGTAACTGTTTTTTCTACTAATTCAGATTTATTAATAGTATCAACATATTGGTATTCTATATATTCTAATAAGCTGTTTATTTTTTCATTACTCGACGAATGCTTATTTTGTTGTGAATTTGTTCCGTTTGAAAATTTTAAGGTTAAAAAATATCCTAACCAAATACCTATAATGAGAACTATAGACAATATTATCGGTAAAAAAACGTTTTGTTTCGAAGGTTGTTTTGGTTGGTCAAAATCCATATAAGAATTGTATATTTGAACTACAAATGTATTTGTTTAACACATACTGTTTAAGAAAGTTCCAAAAAATTATCATTTTTTGCGTGCTTATAATATTTACAACTTTTTTTTCTTGTAAAAAGAAAACCATACAAGATAATGTTCCCTATCAAACTGTAAATCTATCTATTTATCCAAACGACCCACTAAATTTTAAATTGCAAGTTGTTGGTGGTTGGATTTATTATAATGGTGGCGTAAATGGAATAATAATTTATCGTAAAACTAGCGTAGGTGCAAGTGATTTTGTTGCTATTGAAAGAACATCGACCTATTTTCCTGAAAATCCAGATGCAAAAGTAAAAGTGCAATCCGATAATTTTACACTAAAAGATACAATTAGTGGAAGTAAATGGCAAATTATTGATGGTGGGTTATCTCAAGGTCCGGCAACTTTGCCTTTGCGCCAATACTATACAAATTATGATAGTGGTACTGGCATCTTGACTATCAGAAATTAAAAAATCCCAATTACACTGTAATTGGGATTTTTTTTGAATTATATTTTTTAAGCGTTTTCTGGTTTACCTTTTGCTTGTGATACCACAATAGCTCTTTCATAATGTTCGGTACCATTTAATGCATCAATTGCTTTTTGACCATCTTCGTCATTTGCCATTTCTACAAATCCAAAACCACGACTTCTGCGGGTTTCTTTATCTTTAATTATTCTAGCAGAGGTTACTTCACCATATTGCGAAAATAATTCAGTTAGAGAATCCTCTCTTACTTTAAAACTAATGTTGCTGACAAAAATATTCATAACAGTATCTAATTAAAATTGTTTAAGTAAATTTATAACAAATTATTAAAAAAACAACTATTTCTGCCGAAATTTAAAAAGTATTTATGGGTGAATGATGGCGCTTCATCTAAAAAACCCTCGCGTCAACGCTTATTTCAACATTAGCGTCTTTTGGTAATCTATCTGCTTGTATAGTTGCTCTAGCCGGAAAATCTCCTTTAAAATAACTACTATAAACTTCGTTAACATGCACAAAGTTATTCATGTCCGCTAAAAAGATGGTTGTTTTAACAATATTATCATAAGTTAATCCGGCAGCCTTAAGTACTTCTCCTAAGTAATCCATAACTATTTTTGTTTCTTCCTTAATATTGGTTTTAATCAATTGTTTAGAAGCTAAGTCCATAGCAATTGCTCCCGAAACATAAACACAATCACCAACTTGAACAGCTTGGTTATAAGGTCCTATCGGTGCGGGTGCATTTGGAGTATTAATAATTTTTTTCATAATAATTATTTTGATTAAATAAGTTATAAAAATAATAAAAAATGACGTAATATGATTAAAGAGAATTTAACAAAAGGTTATTAGTAACAATAAGTAAATTTGACCGGATTGATGCATAAAAACGATAGCTTTACAACTATGAAACAAAGACCTTTGATTTTAGTAACAAATGACGATGGAATTAATGCAAAAGGTATTTTGCACTTATCAACTATTGCCATGCAATTTGGCGATGTTTGTGTTATTGCTCCCGATAAACCTCAGTCGGGAATGGGCCATGCAATTACTATAAATGCTACATTAAGGATACAAAAAACTCAATATCACAAAGGTGCTTTTATGGAATATAGTTGCACCGGTACGCCTGTAGATTGCGTTAAAATGGCGGTTAATAAATTATTGCCTCGCAAACCCGACTTAGTTTTGTCTGGTATTAATCATGGAAGTAATTCCTCAATAAATGTAATTTATTCGGGCACAATGAGTGCTGCAATTGAAGGTTCATTAGAAGGCACATCGTCAATAGGCTTTAGTTTAAACGATTATAATTTTGATGCTGATTTTAATGGCACAACTGCTTTTATTGAAAAAATTATTACATCTGTGATTAGTGATACGTTGCCAAATGGGATTTGCTTAAATGTTAATTTCCCAAAGTTAACTTCAGATGAAATGAAAGGCTTAAAGGTTTGCCGGCAAGCTAAAGCTAATTGGGTTGAAGATTTTGAGGAACGACATGATCCTCACGGTATGCCATATTATTGGCTAACAGGTAAGTTTGTGAATTTTGAACCTGAAGCAGAAGATACTGATGAGTGGGCTCTAAAAAATGGATATGCTACTATTGTTCCTACATTACACGATTTAACAGCTCACAATTATATTAATCATTTAAAAAATATGTTATAACGATGTTAGATAAATTAGATAAAATTTTGATTGGATTATTAGTTGGTATTTTTTTACCTCTATTTACTTTTTTTAGTTATTGGTTGTTTTTTCATAGCGAACTAAATTTCCCAAATGGATTAATTCGTTATTTAAGAGGCGGTAATACATTTCAAGAAATTGCTATCGTTTGCGTGGTGTCAAATTTGTTAGCATTCTATTTAATTTTAAATAAAAAAGCCTATGGCTTAAGTAGAGGAATTATGTTTGCCACCTTTGCTTACGTTGGTGTTGTGCTTTATGTTTCATTATTGTAAATAAATGAAATATTACGTTATAGCTGGCGAACCTTCTGGTGATTTACACGCATCCAATTTAATGAAAGAATTGTTATTGATTGATAATACTATTCAGTTTCAATTTTGGGGTGGTGATTTAATGGAAAATGTTACAAAGCAAAAACCTCGAAAGCATATAAAAGACTTAGCTTTTATGGGATTTGTTGAAGTGATAAAAAACATAAGAACGATATTTAAAAATATTGCGTTTTGTAAGAAAGATATTTTAGAATATAAACCAGATGTTTTATTATTAGTAGATTATCCTGGTTTTAATTTACGAATTGCTGATTGGGCAAAACAGCAAGGGATTAGAGTTATATATTATATATCTCCAACAATTTGGGCATGGAAAGAAAATCGGGTAGAAATTATCAAACGCAGTGTAGAAAAAATGTTTGTTATTCTTCCATTTGAAGTTGCTGTTTATAAAAAACATAATTATGACGCTGATTATGCTGGCCATCCTTTGCTTGATGCTATTGAACAAGAGAAAGATAAGTTGCCAAATAGGGAAGTATTTATTTCAGAAAACAACTTAGATAATCGCCCTATAATTGCTGTATTACCAGGCAGTAGAAAACAAGAAATAGAACGGATGTTTTCAATAATGTTGGATATTGTTTCTGATTTTAAAGATTTTCAATTTGTAATTGGTGGCACTACAAATTTGCCCAAAGAAGCATATAATGTAGCATTGGATATGGGAATTAAAGTGGTATTTAATCAAACATACGCATTAATGCATAATGCTCACGCGGGGATTATTAAATCTGGGACTTCAACTTTAGAAAGCGCATTATTTAGACTTCCGCAGGTTGTGTGTTATAAAGGTGGTGTAATATCTTATTCAATTGCACGCATGGTTGTTGGAAATAGAGTGAAATACATCTCATTACCTAATTTAATTTTAGATAAGCCAGTTGTAAAAGAATTAATACAATCTGACCTTACTCCTGAAAATTTAAAAAAGGAATTAAAGTTAATATTGGCAGGAAATGTTCGCGAACAAATGTTAGCAGAGTATGATGGCTTAATTAAATTATTAGGAAATAGCGGTGCTTCAAAAAAAGTAGCTGAATTAATGTATAACCATTTGAATGCTAAAAAATAGTTTAAAATTATTTCTTGTTATTATGTTGTTTGTAAATTGGCGAGCGACTAAAGGGCCTACTGCGATTAAGTTTTCAGTAACAAATGATGTTTTATATATTAAAATATTTTCACAATTAAAAGTTCAATCATTCACATTTAGTCCAGAAGTTGGCATTTATAGCGTTTGGTCAAACGGTGTTGAAATACTGAATACGTCAACCATCGCATTAGTCAAATTCACATATAGCAATGATTCTATCGAAGTTAAAACTTTTGAAAATACGATTGGAAAATTTAAACATTTAAAAATTTCAAGTAACGATGAGAATAGATCGTTTCGAATAAAATTAATTTCACCAGATAAGAAGCCTCGCTTTTATCAGGATAATTTAATTTTAGAAACGGAATCTGGTTTTATTAAATGTATCAATGAAATTGAATTGGATAATTACATTGCAGGAGTTGTTCAGGCCGAATCGGGAAAAAGGTCGTACCAAGAGTTTTATAAAGTACAAGCTATTTTGGCAAGAACTTTTGCATTATCGCATATTCAAAAACATGCAACAGAAGGATTTAGTTTATGTGATCACACTCACTGTCAGGTTTACTTTGGTAAATCAATGGAATTTGAAATACTAAAAGCAGTTTTAGAAACAAAAAATAGTGTAGTTGTTGATGATAATTTAAATTTAATTGAAGCAGCCTTTCATAGTAATAGTGGCGGAGAAACTGCAAACTCAGAAGATGTTTGGGGAAGTAAATTGTCATATCTAAGAAGTGTGAAAGATAGTTTTAGCGTAAGAATGCCAAACGCGAAATGGGAACGAAAAATGGCGAAAGAAGATTGGTTATCTTATTTGAAATTAAAACACAATTATCCAATTCAAGATAGTAACGCATTATTACTGGCCATAACATTTAAACAAGATAGTAGAAAACAGTATCTAGAAGCTAATAATATAAAAGTTCCGTTGAAAAATGTGAGAACTGATTTACAATTAAAATCTACTTTTTTTACTATAATCCCTGTTGGAGATTCTTTAATTTTTAAAGGCCGCGGTTTTGGGCATGGAGTAGGTATGTGCCAAGAAGGAGCTATGAGAATTGCAAAATTAGGATATAAGCATCAAGAGGTAATAAATTTCGATTATCAAAAAACACAATTAATTGATTTACGAAAACTAGATTTTTTTAAAGATGAATAAATTAGTTGGTTCCAGTATGTCCAAAACCGCCTGCTCCTCTTTCGGTTTCATCAATAATAGTTACTTCTTCCCAATTAATTTGTTCATGTTTTGCAATAACCATTTGAGCAATCCGTTCGCCATCATTTATTATAAATGATGTGTTTGATAAATTAATGAGTAACACTTTTAACTCTCCTCTATAATCTGCATCAATAGTACCTGGAGAATTTAAAACGGTAATCCCATTTTTAAATGCAAGGCCACTTCTTGGTCTAATTTGAGCTTCGTATCCCTTATGTAATTCGATAAATAACCCAGTAGATATCAATTGTCTTTCTAGGGGCTTTAGTTCTATCGGAGAGCCAATATTTGCTCTCATATCTAATCCTGCCGAATATTCTGTCGCATATTCAGGCAATGGGTGCTTCGATTTATTAACAACATTAATTTTCATGCGGAAGTTGCTTTATGTTTTTTAAATTTTTAAACTCTAGTTTGTAAAATGCCATTGCGAAAAATAAAAATAATAGGTTGTTTAAAATAACCTTAATTATAATACTTTCTAGATTTATGTATGTTAATGAAATAAAATATAAGCCAATGGCTAGAAAAGTAAATACTAAAATGCTTCGTAAGTTATATTTTATGGGGTAATGTTTTTGCCCTAATATATAAGATAAAATCATCATTAATCCATAAGAAGCAAACGTGGCCCAAGCACAAGCAATATATCCAAAAGTTGGTATGAATAAAAAATTAATACTTAATGTAACGATTGCGCCAATAATAGTGATGATTGCACCAAACTTTGTTTGCCCTGTTAATTTATACCAAATAGATAAATTAAAATACACTCCAAGGCAAAGGTTTGCTAATAGTAAAATAGGTACTACTTCTAAACCAATTCTATATTTTATACTAATTGCAAATTGAATCCAAGGTAAATTCATCATTGTGCCTAAAAATAAAAACAAGCAAAAAATGATGAAATATTTCATCACTACAGCGTTCAATTTTTTTGAATTTTTCTCGTTTGAATTGTTAAAGAAAAATGGTTCTGCAGCAAATTTAAAAGCCTGTATAAAAATACTCATCAACATGGCTATTTTGTAACAATTACTATAAACTCCAGTTTGGTAGCTGCCCTCATCGTTTGGTAAAACATATTTTAAAATAATACGGTCAAATGTTTCGTTAACCATTCCTGCTAAGCCTAAAATAATGAGTGGCCACGCATAAAAAAACATTTTTTTCCAGAGTTCAAAATCAAAAACATATTTAAAGCCACTATATTCTGAAGCTAGTAAACCAATGCTTAATAAATTTGCTAAAAGTTGAGCAATAAACGCATATCCAATTCCGATAGCTGGATTATATAAGCTTGCAAGAAACGTTGTTTCTCCGTTTTCATAAGCTTTTTTGCATATTATAAAGAAAAAAACATTTAATAATATGGTTGTTATTACAGTTATGAATTTAATTGTTGCAAATTTTTTGGCATTATTTCTTTGTCTTAAACGAGCAAATGGAATTTGCATAATTGCATCTGTTGCAACAATAAGTATACACCAAACTACATAGTTGCTGTGATTAGGTTCTCTTAGTATTTCAGAAATTGAATTTGAAAATAATAAAATTACTAGGGTAAAAACTATTGTACTTATAAATATGGAAATTAATGCTGTTGAATAAACCTTATCCTTTTCTTCTGCCTTATTATAAAAATTAAAAAAGGCAGTTTCCATTCCGTACAGAAAAATAATATTTAAAAAACTGATATAGGCAAAGAACGTAGCATTTGGCGCTAATTGAGCTGGTTCCTTGAAAATGTAAGTCAATACAAATGAAAATGCGTAGTTTATAAAACGAGGCAAAACACTACCTAAACCATAAATGGCAGTTTGTGAAGCGAGTTTTTTTAATGGATTTGCCAATAGTATAGTTTTACAATCAACTAAAGTATGGGTTTAATTTAAATTATTTAAATGTTAAGCCAATAAGATATTAACCCATAAATGTCATTAGCAAAAAAAACCTTAGAATATTTCATCTAAGGCTTTTTAAAAAAAATTACGAAATAAATCTAGAAATAATTATTTTATAATAACCAATCTATTTGTTCCAATAATTTCAGTACTTGAATTTAAACTAACAATATATGTTCCTGATATTAAATCATCAGCACTAATTTGCATTAATTGTTCTCCTTCAGGTAATTTACCTAATACTTTATTTTGAACTAATACACCTTTTAAATCATAAATTGATAATGTCAAGTTCTCGGATTTAATAACAGTAAATGATAAATTTACCATATCTCTTGTTGGATTAGGATATAATTTTATGCCATTTACTTGTGTTTTATCTTTTGCTGCAATTTCATTAATTCCAACAACTGATTTTTGGTAATATGTATCACTTCCCCAAATTCCACGACCATGTGTTCCTGCATATATAATACCTGAATTATAGCAGAAACCACTATGTTTAGTTTGTTGACGGATCATAAATACTGGCACATTAGGTAATTTAAGGTTATTTTCTTTAGTCCAAATAGGCGTAGTTGCTGTAATATCAGCCGTTGCATAAAGCCCATGTTCAGTTCCTACTAGTACGCGGTTATTATTATTTAACTCAATTAATGAAGAATAGATTGGGTCTCCGCTAATTAAACCAGTTGTTCCCGCTCCAGCTTTTGATACAAATGCACCAACACCAACTGCAGTTGTGTGTGTTGCTGGGCTAGTTGCATAATATACATGTGATTGAGTTCCATATCCACCAACGGTAACTACAATTTTGCTTCCGTTAATTGGATCAACTGAAATAGATGTAATTACACCACCTGAAAATGTTCCAATTTTTGTACAACGAATTGCACTTCTTTTTCTTTGTAATCCTCCTGCAGAATCAATCATATTTGCTTTTAATGAATCTATTGATTTTACGCCAACTGAATCATTTAAACTTTTTAAGTGAGAAATACGATATACTGTTCCAGATTGTGTTCCAACGTATAAATTATCACCACTTGGATCCCATTCCATTGTTTGCACTGTGCCTGCAAATCCTGCATTTGTCCCGCTTTCATCGCGAGAAACGCTACTAGCTACAGTACACCAATCAGGGCTAATTGCAAAGTTTAATGGTTTTTTTACAACAACTACTCTTCCGCTAATACCTATTGCTAAGCGAGCTTGCATAATATCTGGTACTTTTATTTTTCCTCTTGCAGGCAATGCAGTAGGCAAAATATAGCCAAATTTAGTACTAGATGTTGTTTCAGTAGTAACTTTTACATCAGCACCCGAATTGAATGACTCTGTCATTAAAGTTTTTAATAATGAACCATTTGTTGGGGCAGTAGTAAACATTACTTTAATTGAATCAATTTCAGGATTCTTACCGAAAGCTATTCCATATCTAGAAGCTATAATAACACCTGAATAACCACCTAATGTGAATGGAACTGATGTTGTATATGTTGTTACAACAGTACCGGCTATAGTTGAAGCAGCTGGTGATGTGTAATTTATACCAACAGTTGCAGTTCCTAAAGTTAAATATAGTGAATCAAAAATCGCAGAATTATCAGTACGCATTATTGCTGATTTTAATGTTTTGTTATAACCATCTCCAGTTCCTGCAGAGTTATTAATAACTGTAGGTGCTGTAAACCAAACCGAATCAATAGAAGTTAAATCTGCTGAGTTTTCCCATAATTTAATTGGAGTTACGAAGCTAGCAAATGCCGATGCGCCAGGCCCACCGTTATAGTTACCATATTCTATATCCTCAAATCCACTTCCGCCAAAAGGCCCTTTGTTTGCCGCCCTATCAACTTGGCCATAATATATTGAAGAAAAAACAGCGTCAGGCGCTATATTCGAAAAGTCTAAAAAGTTACCATCTCCACCGCCTAAAGGGTAAGCTCCTTTGGTACCGTTATAATTTCCTGGTACATAAGTTGTTCCATTGTCTTGATTTCCACAAGCTACTCCGCCCATTGGGAAACCACTAGATAATCCTAATGCTGGGTATCTTTCAAATGCTATTGCATAAGGTTGAGTCGCATTAAAGCCTTTGTTTATTGCTGTGTAATTAAGACCACCATCAATACTTCTAAACATACCGCCATCGCAACCAACAATTAATTTATTTGAATTAAATGGATCCCATTCAAAAGCATGTATGTCCGAATGCACATATTGTTGACTTCCAACTGCAAATTGGTAAGCTGCATAATTCCATGAACCAACACCTGGCGAAGATCTATTCCATTTCCAATAAGCCGCACCTCCTAAATAAACTAAACCTGGATTTGAAGGATGAACTGTTATCGCATTGTCATATTGCCCTTGGCCGTTTCCACCTGAAATATAAGGGTCAAAAATTGTTGAACTTGAATTTGCTATTTTATACCAATTTAGTCCACCATCTTCTGTGTAACAAACACCACCTAATTTACTATCACCTCTTACGCCTGCTAAATAAATATAATTAGGGTTTGATGCAGCTATTGCTATTTCAGTGCTAAAACGATTTGTTCCAAGAATGATACCCGTAGGAGGTGTAATAGCAGTTACAAATTCATCACCTGTTGCTGATCTATAAACTCCTGCACTATAACAAAAAACATAAGAACCATCAGTTCCAACTTTAATATCATTAATAAAACCAGCTGAAGCAACTGCGGCACTTGTACTAGCAAGTTTTGCGGTTCCCCATGTAGCACCTGCATTTTTAGAAATTTTGAAACCAGCTGTGTATGTTCCTAAATAAATAATATTATCATCTGTCTTGTGACATTTTACATTTTTTATATCACGATATAATGTAGTTGTTGTTGAAACAGAAGTGATGGCATTTGTAGCCAAATCAATCTTATATAATCCGTTACCAATAAATGCTGAATTGCCATCTCCGCCACTGCCAGGTAACTCTTCACCAGTTCCAAAATAGATGTAATTTCCACTTGCGTCTTGATCCATACAACCAATGATCATATTATTTAATTGGTCGTTTATTGGATTCCAAGTACTTCCTCCATCAATAGATTTAAAAATACCACCTGATTGACCACCAGCATAGACCACATTTTGATGTTTTTTATCAAATACAATTGCTCTAACTCTACCACCAACATTGTCTGGTCCAAGTTCAATCCAATTTAAGCCTAATGCACTGCTACTTGTTTTAAGTTTTGAATAATTTTGAGAACGCAACATTGCTTCTTGTTGAGCCATATTACGGGCTTCTTCGTTAATTAGTCCAGTTGAGGGATCCGCCTGTAACATGTGGTAATAGGCAGCTGCTCCAGCCCAACTTTGAGTTTTATTTTTTTCGCTACTTTCAGAACGCGGCGAATAATGCGACGATTTGATTAATGCTATTGGTGCAGCTATCATTACAGCTCCGCTAACAAAATAAGCTAAGTTTTTTAAATTTAATTTCATGACTATTTATTTTATTGTTTCAAAATGTTCTTATTACAAATATAATCGATAATTATACAAAATGCTAAAAAAAAAGCAAAAGTGGTTACATTTAATTAACAACTGGTATAGTTTAATTGTTTAGTGGTAATAAATAAAATAGTTTTTCTGAAATATTATTTTTTTATTAAAAAACATGCTTTTCTGCATGATATGACGATCTAACTAAAGGGCCACTTTCCACATATCTAAATCCTTTGTTAAGGGCAATTTCTTTCCATTTTTTAAACTCATCAGGATGAACAAAGCGAGCAACTGGTAAATGTTTTGGAGTTGGTTGAAGGTATTGTCCAATTGTGATCACATCGCAATTTACTGCAGCCAAATCGTTTATAGTTTCTAACAATTCTTCTTCAGTTTCTCCCAAACCAACCATAACACCTGATTTAGTGCGAACACCTGCTTTGTGTAATCTTTTAAGAACTTCTAAACTTCGGTCGTATTTTGCTTGTATTCGAACTTGAGCTGTTAATCGCCTTACTGTTTCCATGTTATGAGAAACAATATCAGGTTTAACATCAATAATGCGTTGTAAGTTTTCCCATTTACCTGCAAAATCAGGTATTAAGCATTCAAATTTTGTTGCAGGACTAATTTCTCTAATGGCTTTAATGGTTTCTGCCCAAATAATTGATCCGCCATCTTTTAAATCATCTCTATCAACAGAGGTAATAACACAATGTTTTACACTCATTAATTTAACAGAATTAGCAACACGCTTAGGTTCGTCCCAATCAGCTGCCTTTGGTTTACCAGTTGCTACTGCACAAAATCCGCATGAGCGTGTACAAATATTACCTAAAATCATAAATGTAGCAGTGCCAGCACCCCAACATTCTCCCATATTAGGACAATTTCCGCTTTCGCAAATTGTGTGGAGTTTATGTTCCGAAACAATTTTTCTAACTTTTAAATAGTCTTCACCAATTGGTAATTTTACCCTTAACCAATCTGGTTTACGAGGTTTTTCAAGTATATTTTTAATTTGAGAGTCTTCCATTATTTTAAAACCATTTTTTTCCAAATACAAAACCAACATATAAAGTAATAATGAAGTTTTCGGCAGGATTATGAGCCATTATTGGTAATGCTTTTGGGTAATAATCAAATATTACTCCTGTTTCAATTGCTTTTACTTTATTTGAATAAGGAGCATATTCAAAACTTAAATTTGCTTTAGCGTAAAAACCAGGATAAACTTTTAATTCGCCAAGCCCATCAATTAATGGCCCTTTACCAGAAATACTGTCAATTGTGTATTTGGTTGGGTCATATCTTACAGATTCTTGATACTTAGTTCCAAGATTGCTTTGGCGATAAACTAAAATATAATTTGGTTTTGAAAAAGTAAGATTACCTCCTAAATAGTAGGAAGAACGAATTTCGACCGATTTTCTATCAGCACGTTTGTAAATTGTTGTTTGGTAGCCTATTCCTGCTCTAAATAAAAGGATGCTATTTATTTTACCGTATACAAAGCGTTTTGAGTTATCGTTTTGATTAGATACTTTAATTTCTTTTGGATGTTTTAAATTAAGCGCTTCAATTTCCATTAAGCGTTTTCGGGTGCTGGTAACATGTTTGGCCCTTATAAAATTAACTCCAAATCCTCTGCTGTGAGCAAAAACCCCAAATGACATTTCATTACGATATAATACATTGGGATCATTGCCACTTTCAATTGCTTGAGTTGTACTTTGGGCAAAGATTAATTGGCTGATAAAAATTAAAATAATTAAATATGATGATTTAATAAACATATGTAAACAAAAGTAGCTATAATTTTTATTTATGTATAATTTGTTTTTTGTTGTGATTTTAGCGTTCAATAATTTATTTATATTTGAAAAAAAGAAATATGATAACTAGCACAGTAGTATATAAAGGGGAATTGAGAACTGAGGCAATTCATTTGCAATCTAATACAAAAATTTTCACAGATGCGCCTAAAGATAATCATGGAAAAGGAGAGGCCTTTTCTCCAACCGATTTAGTTGCTACTGCTTTAGCAAGTTGCATGATTTCAATAATGGGAATTGTTGCATTAAAAGAAGGAATTACATCCGTTGAAGGCACTTTGGCTGAAGTTACAAAAATAATGGTTGCTGATCCAAGGCGAATTAGTGAAATACATATAAAAGTGACATTTCCAAAAAAGGCTTATACTGAAAAAGAAAAGAAAATATACGAGCATGCGGCATTAACTTGCCCTGTAGCAAAAAGTTTAAATTCGGACCTTAAGCAGATTATTGATTTTGTGTGGCAATAACATCTAATATGTTATTTGCTGAAATATCTGTGTGGGACGAAGTATAAAAACACTTACCGTTTTTAATTAATAATACTTGTGGTGAGGCATGTTCAATTTGAAACAGAGATTCAATTTCATTTGAAATATTTCTATGATTTAATAAATCCAAGTAATAAGCAGGTATTTTCTCATCATCATTCCATTTAGTTTCTAATCTATTAAGTGCCATAGAACTTATAGAGCAACGCGTACTGTGCTTAAACAACAAAACAGCCAAATTTTCATGAGGCTGTTGGCTTGATATTGAAATAATTTCTTGTAACTGATTTATTTCAGTTAATTTATGCCAAAGCATCAGGAATTAAACAGATTTTTTTGCAGAAATAGTTGTATTAGCTTTAGAATATGCAGGACATTTTTCGTGCGATTTGCAAGAAGTAAATACTGAACAAAAAGCAATTGATAAAACTGATAATAAAGCTAATTTTTTCATAAGAATAATTTATATTTTAATAGATAACAAATATATGGTAAATTGCTCGACTACAAAAAAATATATGATTAAAGTCATCAATTTTTTTGAAAAACAATTAACAATTTGACATTGAAAACATTAAACTGGCAGCAAATCATTGATATTGAGAAAGCAAAAGACTATTTTATTGATTTAGATTTTTTTCTAAAATCTGAGAAGCAAAATTTTAACATATTCCCTAAAGTAAAAGATGTTTTTAAAGCTTTTGAATTAACACCTTTGGATAAATTGAAAGTTGTATTAATTGGACAAGATCCTTATCATAAAATAAACCAAGCGCATGGCTTAAGTTTTTCGGTAAATAATGGAATTAAAACACCGCCATCATTAGTTAATATATATAAAGAATTAAAAACAGATTTAAATATTCCAATAGCTGAGCACGGAAATCTAACTCATTGGGCAAAACAAGGAGTTTTATTGTTAAACGCTACTTTAACTGTGAGAGAAGGGCAACCAGGAAGTCATCAAAAAAAAGGTTGGGAAAATTTTACTGATGAAATAATAAAATATATTTCTGAAAACACTGAGAACACAGTTTTTTTATTGTGGGGAAATTTCGCAAAAACAAAAAAAGAAATAATAAATTCCGCAAAACATTTAGTATTAGAGGCGGCACATCCTTCTCCATTAGCTCGTGGTGCTTTTTTTGGGAGCAAGCATTTTTCTAAATGTAATGAGTTTTTGATTTCAAAAGGTAAAGTCCCGATAGATTGGAGTCTAAATGAAATTGATTTGTTTTCTGCGGAAAAAGTATAAAATTTGTGTTGTAATTTAATTCAGTTAAAAAATATCATTTAAAAATAATTTGAGCGGCATTTATATTCATATTCCTTTTTGTAAGCAGGCTTGTAATTATTGTGATTTTCATTTTTCGACATCATTAAAGCTAAAATCAAATTTAATCGAATCTATTTTAGTAGAGATTGATTTGCGCCATCCTTATTTAGAAAACAAGAATATTGAGACTATTTATTTTGGAGGCGGTACACCAAGTTTATTGTCTGAAAAAGAATTGTTTTTAATATTAGAAAAAATATATAAAAATTACAATGTATCGTCTAATGCTGAAATATCTTTAGAAGCAAATCCTGATGATTTAAGTGTTGAAAAACTGAAAGAATTAAAGCGATTAGAAATTAATAGATTAAGTATTGGATTGCAAAGTTTTAATAATGAGGAATTAATTTGGATGAATAGAGCGCATACTGCGAATGAAAGTGAGGCAAGTGTTAAGCGCGCACAGGATAAAGGTTTTGAAAACATTTCGATTGATTTAATTTACGGGTCAAAATTTAGTAATCTCACAAATTGGAAAAAAACATTAGACAAAGCAATTGCTTTAGACGTAAAACATATTTCGAGTTATAATTTAACAATCGAAGATAAAACAAAACTCGGGCATGATTTTAAAGTAAAAAAAGAGATAGCTATTGATGATGAAAAAAGTTCGGAATTGTTTTTAGAAATGATAGATCGGTTAGAGAAAAATAATTTTATTCAATACGAAATATCTAATTTCGGTAAAGAAAATTATTTCAGTAATCATAATTCTAATTATTGGAAAGGCATTGAATATATTGGCTTTGGACCTTCAGCTCATTCGTTTGATGGAGTTTCTCGTCAGTGGAATGTTTCTAATAACAGTTTATATATAAAAAATATAACTGATAAAAAGGAGACTTATTTTGAAAAGGAAATTTTATTGGAATCAGATCAGTTTAATGAATACATTTTAACTTCATTGAGAACCATTTGGGGAATTGATGTATTAGTTTTAAACACCAAGTTTAATTCAGAAATTTTAAATTCCTTCAACGAAAAAATTAAGACATATATTTCTTCAGATATGATAATTTTTAATAATAATAAGTATGTTTTAACGAGTAATGGGAAATTATTTGCAGATAAAATTGCGAGCGAATTGTTTGTTTAAAATTTCAAAAAGGTTAATCAATTTCTTTATCATTTAAAATATCAAACACTAAGTCTCTTTCGTAACCTTTGCTTAATGCGTAATTTAAAACCTTAATTTTTAGTTTAATGGGACTTTTTTCATTCGTTAATCGTTGCTTTGTTTCAATTAATTTTCTGAGCGTAAGAATATATTCTGTGTCATCAATTTGTTGCATCGCTTTTTTTATGCAGTATTCGCTAACACGTTTTTGTTTCAGTTCAATTTTAATTTTGATGCGCCCCCATTTTTTTATTGAATGTTTCCCATGTGCAAATTGCATTGCAAAACGTTCTTCATTTAAAAAATTAGATTCAATTAATGATGAAATGATATTTTCGACTGCATCTGGCCATAAACCGAAACCGTATAATTTATCGCGAGTTTCTTGCTGACAACGTTCTTGATATGCACACCAACTTTGCATTTTAATCAATGCAATTTCTGGGTTTGTTATTTTATCGGTTTGTTTTTTATCGAACACATGTAAAAATAATATTTCTTTGTTACATTTGAATAATTATGTTAGAATTACCTTCATCGTTTTTAAGTTCCATTTCAAACTGCTGTGGTTTTGATAAAGAAGCTTTTATTAATGCACATCAAATTGATTCGCCAACGAGTATAAGAATCAATCCTTTTAAACCTGCAATTTTAAATTTTGATTTAGATAGAAAAGTTCCATGGAATGAAAATGGTTTTTATTTAAATGAACGTCCTAATTTTACACACGATTTATTGTTTCAAGCAGGATGTTATTATGTGCAAGAAGCAGGTTCGATGTTTATACATCATGCTTTATTAAGTTGCGTTGATTTTAATAAACAATTGGTTGCTTTAGACATTTGCGGTGCGCCTGGAGGAAAAAGTACTTTGCTAAATTCATTATTGAACTCCGAAAGTGTTTTGGTTTCTAATGAAGTTTCGAAATCTCGTGCTGAGGTTTTATCTCAAAACATTGCTAAATGGGGAACTAGTAATGTGATTGTTACTAATAATGACCCAACATCATTTAGTTCAATTGAAACTATTTTTGATGTTATTTTAGTTGATGCACCTTGCAGTGGCTCGGGTTTATTTCGAAAGCAACATGATGCTATTGACGAATGGAGTGAAGATAATGTGAACTTATGTGCTCAACGTCAAAAACGAATTTTAGCAGATATCGCTGGTAGTTTAGCTAATAATGGAATATTACTTTATTCAACATGTTCATATTCTGAAAAAGAAAATGAGGAAATCGCAGATTGGTTAGTTGAGGAATTTAATTTAGAGAGTATTCAAATTCCATTTCAAAAAGAGTGGGGGATTATTGAAACAACGGGGAAAAATACAAATGCATATGGTTATCGCTTTTATCCTGATAAAACAAAATCGGAAGGATTTTATTGTTCAGTATTTGTGAAAAAGAATGATGAAGAAAGTTACCGTTCTACAAAAAAAAATAAACACGAAACTTTTTCTGACATCAAACCTAAAGAAAAAGAATTTTTTACAAATTGGATAAAAAATGTAAATGAGCACGTCATTATAAAATTTAAAGACGATTATTTATTAACGAATGCATTAGCTGTTGATTTTATTAATAAATACACACATTTGTATTTGAAAAAAGTGGGCACAACTATTGGAAGTTTAATTAAAAATGATGTGATTCCTCATCACGATTTAGCAATGAGTATTCATAAAAACGAGTATATAAAAACTTATGAAAGTGATTATGATGAATCTATTCGTTTTATGAAAAAGGATAATTTTAAAATTGAATGTGATAATGGTTGGATTTTAATAACCTATCAGTATTTCGGTTTAGGCTGGATTAAACAATTAGGAAATAGATTTAATAATTATTTGCCTAATGAATTTAGAATTTTAAGATAATTGATTATAGATTATTTTAAACTCTTCAAAATTTCGTCAACGATAACTCTTGTATTATTTAATCGTGGTACTTTAAATTGTCCGCCGAGTTTATTATTTGATTTTAACCAGTTGTAAAATGTTCCTTTTGGTAAACAAGTTATCGTTGGTAATTGTAAAATATAGTTATTAAAACGCTTGGCTTCGTAATCGGAATTTATAGTTTTTAAATTATCATCTAAAATTTTTATAAAATAATCTAAATGTTCGGGTTCATTTTCAAATTCAATTAGCCATTGATGTGCACCCGAATTTCCATCCATAAAAATGGGAGCGACCGTGTAATCTATAATATGAGTTTTTGTTTTTTCGCAAGCTATTTTTATGGCTTGTTCAGCATTATGTATCATCACTTCTTCGCCAAACGCGTTAATGCATTGTTTAGTTCGGCCAGTAATTATAAAACGATAGGGCGATAAATTAGTAAACTGAATTGTATCTCCTAATTGATAACGCCACAAACCTGCGTTTGTAGTTATTAATAATGAATAATTTTTATGAAGTTGAACTTCTGATAAATTGTAAGTTTTCGGATTTGACTCGTTTAAATCGGTTACTAAAATAAATTCATAATATATTCCATAATCCAACATCAATAACATTTCGTTACTTACTTTTTCATCTTGTATTCCAAAAAAGCCTTCAGATGCGCTGTATAATTGCATATATGCAACTTGAGAATTGCCGAATAAATTTTCAAATAAATGTTGGTATGGTGTAAAACTTACGCCACCGTGAAAATAAACTTCCAAATTCGGCCATACATCTTTTAAAGTTTTAGCGTTTTTTATTTCTAATATACGTTTTATTAAAACAAGCATCCAGCTTGGTACGCCTGCCAAGCTTGTCACATTTTCATTAGCCATGCTTTGTGCAATCTTTTCAAGCTTATCTTCCCAGTTTTCCATCAATGCAATATTTACATCAGGAGCTCTGAAATACTCTGCCCACATTGGTAAATTTTGAATTATAATTGCACTCACATCTCCATGAAACGAATTATGATCCCCAAAATGATCAGTTTTATAACTTCCGCCTAAGGCTAAATTTTTACCTGTAAATAATTTTGTTTCTGAATTATTAATACATTGAAATGTAATCATATCTCTTCCACCATTGTAATGACATCCATTTAGAAACTCTTTACTTACGGGAATGTACTTGCTTTTGTCTGTTGTGCCGCTGCTTTTAGCAAACCATTTAATGTCTGTACTCCATAATAAATTTTGTTCGCCTCTTCGGGTACGTTCAATAAAAGGTTTTAACGTTTCATAATCTTGCAGTGGAATTGATTTAAATTGTTCGGCATTTGTAATGTATTTAAAGCCATGTTTTTTTCCGAAGCTTGTGTTTTTTGCTGTATCAACTAAATTAAGTAACCATTCGTTTTGAACATCATGTGGATATTTCATAAACAATTCAATTTGGTGCATGCGTTTTTTCATGAGCCATGATGCTATTGAGTTTAGAATTGCCATGTATTATTTAATTAAAATTTTATTTTCAATCTCTTCTTTTATTTGCAAATAATAAACTTCATCAAATAGTTCCACATAAATATCTTGTTGCTTATAGCCTTTTATAACATTTTTAAAAGATGTATCTAGGCAACTAGATGCTTTTTTAGATTTTTTTATTTTGTATTTATAAAACATTCCTAAATAGTAATTTGCTTCTACAGGAAATTGCGCTTGCTTAATCGCTTTTTTGTAAAATGTTTCAGCAAGTTTCAAGTTATTCAATTTATCATAATTGCGTGCCATATAAAAATAGATATAAGCGTTCGCGTTTTTTTTACTAAAACTATTGATTTCGAAATTTTCGTTTATTTTAAATTCAGTGATGGATTTTTCAAATTCATTTAATTGATAATAGCACAATCCTTTTAAAAAATGAATGTTTTCTCCTACAGGCGCATCAACAACCTTTGGCGTTAATGAATCATAATGATTTAAATGTAATAATGCTCTGTTATAATCTCTATAGTAATATAATAAAACCCAACCATAATAACCTTCCATTTCATTTGCTGCAATTGCTAAACTATTCTCTAATCCATAAATTGCTTCAGTGTAATTTCCATTTTTTGTGTTTTGTACAGAGTAGGCATGCCAATTTCCAGCTGTTATCGAGTCATTTTTAGAAATACATTTTTTCGCTAATTCATTACCGTATTTTTCATTACCATGCAAAGCCATGTTTGATGCGAAAGAAATAATGTTTTCTTTTGTGTAATTTCTACTTTCAAATACTTTCAAAAATTCATCTACATTAAAATTATTTAAACAAAATTGTGTTTTGTAAGCAAATATTGAATCCGTTTTTTGAGCATACATATTTATACTCAAAATGAAAAATAAAACAAAATATTTATTTAGGAAGTATTTCATTTAATGTACCGTTTTTAAATCTAAATGAATAAAATTTTCTACAATTAACGGCTTCTTTTTGCTCGTTTATTAATGGTTTCCAAGGGGAAGTGTTTTTAACTGCTTCTAATATTTGTGAGCAAAGCAATTCAATATCATTTGTAATTTGCAATGTTTTATAATCTAAACTGCAAATTTGTGTTTTATAAAAATTAGTTTCGCCT
>CAIYSA010000277.1 GCA_903928655.1 uncultured Bacteroidota bacterium | reverse complement strand
ATTTGATGAGCTTTTTAAATATTGGTTGAAATTAGTTTAAAATAGTTTCGATACTTGTATCAAACGAATGTTTGTATTCGCTAATCAAACCATAGTTTGTATTGTCTACTACAACTGCATTACCTTTTACTACACCTAATTTCGTAAACGGAATATTTAATTTTTTTAATTCCTCTTCAAAATGAGAATTACTTGAAACAGTTATAACAACTCTGCTTTGAGCTTCGCCAAATAAGAATGCATCTTTACGAATTGAACTATCAGAAGAAATTTCAAAGCCTAAATTATTTACCATGGCACTTTCTAATAAATTCATAAATAATCCGCCATCACTTACATCATGAGCTGAATTAATTAATTTCGATTTTATTAATGACGATATAACGTTTTGTAACTTATACTCTTCTTCTAAATTAAAATAAGGGGCTGGTGTATTTTTTACTTTATGAAAACTGTATAAATATTCTGATGAAGAAATATCATTCTTACTTTCTCCAACTAAATAAATAACATCACCTGCTGTTTTAAAATTCAAAGTAGTTTGTAATGTTTTGTCCTCTAAAACTCCAATCATACCAATTGTAGGCGTTGGAAACACCGGCCCTTCATAACTTGATTGGTTATAGAAACTAACGTTACCACCTGTTACAGGTGTTTTAAATTTTAAACACGCTGCACTCATTCCTTTAATTGCACCTACAAATTGCCAATACACTTCAGGATTATATGGATTTCCAAAATTTAAACAATTAGTAACCGCACTTGGAGCACCGCCACTACAAACAATATTTCGAGCAGCTTCACTTACCGCAATTGCACAACCAACTTCAGGGTCAGCATTTACATAACGTGCGTTACAATCAACTGTCATAGCTAATGCTTTTTTGGTTCCTTTAATATTTACAATAGCAGCATCACTTGGTGCATTTGTACTCATGTTAATTCCACCAACCATACTATCGTATTGGTTATAAACCCAACGCTTACTAGCTAAATTAGGCAACTTAGCTAAAAATTGCATCACTGGTTTTAAATCAGTTGGTTCTGTAACAGAAGAAATAGTGAATTTTTTTGATTCTGCAAAATAAGCAGGTTCTTTGTATTCTCTAGTATATATTGGAGCTCCGCCACCTAACACTAAATCGTGAGCAGGAACATCAGCCACTAACTCATCGTGCATATAATATTTAATATTTCCACCAGCGGTTACTTCGCCAATTTGAGCACAGTTTAAATCCCATTTATCAAACACAGCTTGCACTAAAGCTTCTTTCCCTTTTTCAACAACAACCAACATACGCTCTTGCGATTCTGATAATAAAATTTCGAAAGGATGCATGTTTGCTTGGCGCGTAGGAACTTTGTGTAACCAAATATTCATTCCATGTTCGCCTTTAGCACTCATTTCAGAAGTAGAACAGGTAATACCTGCCGCACCCATATCTTGCATACCAATTACGGCACCCGTTTTAATAACTTCTAAAGTTGCTTCTAATAATAATTTTTCTTGAAATGGATCTCCAACTTGAACCGAAGGTAAATCTTTTGCAGAATCTTCGGTTAAATCTTTACTAGCAAAAGCTGCACCTGCAATACCATCTTTACCAGTTGCCGAACCAACAATAAATACGGGGTTACCAACACCGTAAGATGTAGCACTAACGGTTTCCCCCTCTTTTACAATACCAACGCTCATGGCATTTACCAATGGGTTAACGTTATAACATTCGTCAAAAAATACTTCGCCACCAACGGTTGGTATGCCAAAAGCATTGCCGTAATCGCCAATGCCTTTTACAACACCTTTCATAATCCATTGTGTTTTTGCAGAATTAATATCTCCAAAACGTAATGAATTTAATTGAGCAATAGGACGAGCTCCCATTGTAAAAATATCTCTATTAATTCCACCAACGCCAGTTGCTGCACCTTGATAAGGTTCAATTGCACTTGGATGGTTGTGCGATTCGATTTTAAAACAACACCCTAAGCCATCACCAATATCAACTAAACCAGCATTTTCTTCGCCAGCTTTAGCTAACATATGCGGACCATCTTTTGGTAATGTTTTTAACCAAGTAATTGAGTTTTTGTATGAGCAATGCTCACTCCACATAACTGAAAAAATAGATACTTCCGTAAAGTTAGGAGTGCGACCTAAAATTTCTTTTATTTTTTCAAATTCTTCAGGCAATAAGCCTAAATTTTTTGCTGCTTCAACATCTGCAATTTGCTCAGAGTATTTAATAGTTGCCATAATATATTACTAATTATAAATTAGGATGCAAAGATACTGAAATACTAAAAAAAGAAGGGCTTTTGTTAATGAGTTTTAATAAAAAACTATTTTTTTCGAATAACCATTAATCCATCACGAATTGGCAACAACATATTTTCAACACGCCCATCATTTTGGACAAATTTATTAAACTCATTTAAAGCGAGTGTTTCCCTATCCATTTCGCTCTCAGGCATGGTTATTTTACCACTCCAAAGGACGTTATCAGCAATAATTATCCCGCCAGTATTTAGCTTTTCAATTATTAATTGATAATAGGCCAAATAGTTTTTTTTATCCGCGTCAATAAATACTAAATCAATAGGATTACTAATTGTAGGAATAAAAGCTTTTGCATCTGCTACAACTAATTCGATTTGATTTTGATAATCAGATTTATCAATAAAAGATTGAGCATAAGATGATGTTTCTTCGTTTACATCGATACTAATTAGTTTTCCACTTTCTGCTAAGCCTTCGGCTAAACAAAGGGCAGAATAGCCAGTATAAGTACCAATTTCAAGAATAAGTTGTGGGTTTTGTAATTTAGAAATAAAACTTAAAAACCGACCTTGTAAATGTCCACTTAACATTCGTGGAGAAACAACCTTTAAATGCGTGTCTCTATTTAAATTTGAAAGCAATTCAGATTCGGGCGAAGTGTGGTTTTCGCAATAATCAGCTAAGTTTTTTTCTATAAATTCCATTGCATAAAAAAACCTTCAAGGTTTAAAAACCTTGAAGATTTGGTTTTTTTTATAAACTATTATTTTTTTACACGCTCTACATAAGTAGCTGTGCGAGTATCAACTTTTACAAAATCTCCTTCGTTACAAAATAAAGGAACGCTAACAGTTGCACCTGTATCAAGTGTTGCAGGCTTAAGTGTGTTTGTAGCAGTATCTCCTTTTATGCCTGGTTCGGCATACGTAATTTCGCAAACAACAAATGTTGGAGCTTCAGCTAAAATAACTGCATCGCCTTCAAAACTTATTTTTACTTCCATTTCTTCTTTCAAAAACTGGAAACTATCACCAAATAAAATAACTGGAACATAAACTTGTTCAAATGTTTCTTTATCCATTACAACTGCAAAATCACCTTCTTGATAAATGTATTGCATTTGTTTAAAATCAACTCTTACAATATCAACACCTTCTCCACTTCTGAAACGGTTTTCAATTTGTTTTCCATTAATTAAGTTACGCATTTTTGCTTGGTAAAATGCACGTAAATTTCCTGGCGTACGGTGTTGCCAATCTGTAATTTGCATTAATTCATTATTAAATCTAATAATCGACCCAATGTTAATGTCTCCTGTATCTGCCATTTTTTTATTTTTAAAATTCTAATTATACTAAAAAATTACCCTGTTATTTCGTTTAAATCATGAACAACACCCATTGAACTAAATTTCTCAATGCGAGCATTGATTCGTTCATCAGGCGTTTGTTTTTTTAGTGTTGCTAAGTGATTTAATATTTCTTGTTTAACGGTTTCAAATGTTTCTTTATGATTATTGTGAGCACCGCCTAATGGCTCTTTTATAACGCCATCAATCAATCCATTTTCAATCATATCACCTGGTGTTAATTTTAAAGCTGCTGCTGCAGTTTCCTTAAAACTCCAGCTTCTCCATAAAATTGAAGAACATGATTCGGGAGAAATTACTGAATACCAAGTGTTTTCGAGCATAATAACTTTGTCGCCAATACCAATTCCTAAAGCTCCACCACTTGCACCTTCACCAATAATAATACAAATAACAGGCACTTTTAATTGTGCCATTTCTAATAAATTACGGGCAATTGCTTCACCTTGTCCACGCTCTTCAGCTTCTAAACCTGGATATGCACCCGGAGTATCAATAAATGTAACAATTGGCTTATTAAATTTTTCAGCCATTTTCATTAAACGTAATGCTTTTCGGTAACCTTCGGGGTTTGCCATTCCAAATCTACGAATTTGACGCATTTTGGTATTAATTCCCTTTTGTTGTCCAATAAACATAACGGTTTGTCCATCAACATCACCAAAACCACCTACCATTGCTTTATCATCGCCAACAGTTCTATCGCCATGTAATTCAATAAATGAACCATTAGTCACATAATCTATATAGGCTAAAGTATAAGGTCTTTCTGGATGTCTGCTAATTTGAACGCGTTGCCAAGGGGTAAGATTCGAAAAAATCTCTACTCTTTTTGAATGAATTTTTGCTTCAATTTCTGAAATAGATTTACTCATATCAACATTACTTTTTACAGCAACGGCTTTAAGCTTTTCTAATTCTTCTTCAAGCTCCTGAATTGGTTTTTCAAAATCAAGATATATCATATTAGTTGTAGTTTTAATTAGTGGGCAAATATACAAAAAAATATTTTATTGCTTTTTTAAGGCTTAAGAACTGGTAATGAGATACTTGAAGGGTTTTCCGCGTCATGATACAATTTAATATCAGATTTCATAAACTGACTATCATCACAGTGATATATGTCAATAAATTGTTGTGGGTTTCTATCTGCTAAAGGAAACCACGAACTTTGTATTTGCACCATTAATCGATGTCCTTTTTTAAAGGTATGAGCAATGTCAGGTAAATTAAATGTGACTGATGTTATTTTATTAGGTTCAAAAGCTTCTGGTTTCTCAAAACTATTGCGGTATTTTCCGCGCATAATTTCACCACGCACTAACATTTCGTATCCATCCATCAAATAATTTTTTCCATTACCAACACCATAAATTAATGTGTCATAACTAAATCCATTAGGGAAAACATCAATGATTTTAACAACAAAATCAGCATCAGTAGTTGTAATCGCTACTTTTAATTTTGCCGTAACAGTTCCTGCAATTGTTAAATCATCATCAAGAACATCCGTTTTAAATGTAATAACATCTGGTCTTCTGCTAGCAAAACGCTGATCGTCAGTCATGTATTCTCTGGTGCGATGAGATTGCACATCTTCGCTATAAGGAACTGGTTTATTCGGATCGCTCGTATATTGAGTCAATATATTTGTAGGATCTGATTTTGGAATTTTACTTAATCCACCGTTTTTAACAAAATAAAATTCTGTATTAATGGTATTTAGTGGCGGCCATTGTGCAAATGTTTTCCAGCTATTCTCTCCCGAAAAAAAGATGGAAGCTCCTGAAATATCTTTTACGGAACCTTTTTGCTTGAGGTAATAATTAAAAAAAGGAATTTCAATATTTTGCTGATAGTAAGATGATGTAGCACTTTCGAAACGAACATTTCCTAAAAAACGACCATCACTTTTAAGCCAACCTCCATGGTACCAAGGCCCCATTACAATGCGGGTATTTGTTTCTTTACTTTGTTTTTTTACCGCATCATACAAACGCCATGCACCATAGCAATCTTCAGCATCAAATAATCCACCAACAATAAGCATTGCGGGTTTTATGTTTTTACAACCAACCCTAGCATCACGCTCTTTCCACCAAGCGTCTAAATTTGGATGATTCATTAAATCTGTCCAAAATTTAATACTATCTCCCATTAGTTTTGTGAAATTTTTTATTGCACCAGTTTCTAAATAAAATTTATAATTATCTTTTGTATAATAATTAACCTCGTTAGGGCCAACTTTTGTAGGTTTAGGACGTGGTTGCCCGAATCCAGAATAAAAACTGTAAGCATCATTAAGCATAAAAACGCCATTGTGATGAAAGTCGTCGCCCATAAACCAATCGGTAACTGGGGCTTGCGGACTAACGGCTTTAATTGCAGGATGACCGCTTAATGCAGCCATTGTTGAATAAAAACCAGGGTATGAAATTCCGAATACACCAATGTTTCCGTTATTATTTGCAATATGTTTTACTAACCATTCTGCTATATCATAAGTATCACTTGCTTCATCAATATCTGTTTTGTTTTTTTTATTAGGATTAAACGGCCTTACATCAACAAATTCTCCTTCGCTCATCCATCTTCCTCTCACATCTTGAAACACAAAAATGTATCCTTCCTTCAAATATTCTTTCCAATGCGTATCGTAAATACGAGATTGTATTTTGTCTTCGCCATAAGGCGCACAAGAATACGGCGTTCTCACCATTAAAAAAGGATGTTTTTCAGTTGTATTTTTTGGAGCATAAACGGCTGTAAATAATTTTACACCATCACGCATTTCAACTTGGTATTCTTTTTTGGTATAGTTTTGTTTCACCCAACTTTCATCGATGGATTGTGACGCTAAATTTGTGCTTATTAAAATAATTAATGCGTGTAAAAAATATTTCATTTTAAAATTCATTTTTTTTCAAGTGGTTAATATCATTACTAATCTCTAAAAATAAAGAAAAAAAATGCAATTTTTTGCATTAACTTTCGTTTTAGAAAAAAATGAAATCTAAAAACATATTTATATTTTTATTATTTATAGTTGCCAATTCCTTTGGGCAAAGCTGGAATAAACTTCAAGATTTCCCGGGAACAGCAAGAGATGACGGCTCAACCTTTACAATTGGAAATAAAGTGTATTGCGGAACTGGATTACAAGTTGGCTGGACTTGTACAAACGATTTTCATGTATTTGACTTAACTACCGAAACTTGGGGAACTATTTCAGCAATGCCATCAATAGCTGCAAGGCAATATGGAGTTGGGTTTTCTATATTAGGAAAAGGATATGTTTTTGGAGGCGTTAATGATTTGGGCACTTTTTTAAATGATATATGGGAATATAATCCAACTACTAATACATGGATACAGAAATCATCTATGCCGGCAGTTGGACGATCTGGTTCTGTAGCATTTGTTATAAATGATATTGTTTACCTTGTTGGAGGAAGAACATTAGTTAATAACGCAATCCCTGAAACATGGATGTATAATCCAATTACAAATAGTTGGACTCAATTAACAAATACTCCAATTAATGGTACTTGGCGCGGTGTGGCATTTACCTATAACAATAAAGGCTATATTGGATTAGGTAGAAATAATTTAGATCAAAACAATAAACAATTTTTTGAATACACACCAACTACAAATACGTGGAGTACTATTTCAGGATATTCTCACATTGGAAGAGCTTACACTGGCTTTGCACAAATTGGAAATTTTGGATATTTATTTGGAGGAGCAGATAGTGTAGGGTTTATTGACAATACATTCGAGAAAATTGACTTATCAAATTTCTCAACCTTATTATTAAATCCATTTATAAGTATTCCACGCAAAGGATGCATGGCATTTGTTGGAAATAATTCTTTTTATATAACCACTGGAGTTTCAACAGCAGCAAGGTTTAACGAAACTTGGAAAGCTTCGGATGTTGTAAGCATAAATGAAATTATTAAAGATGAATCTGTTTTAATATTTCCAAATCCAGCTAAAAATAAAATTACAATTACATTAAACAATGCACAATTAAAATCCGTAACAATTTATAATTGTTTAGGACAAGAAGTTTTATTTGTTGCATCAACTCATTCTGAAATTACTATTTCAAGTATTTTAGAAACTGGCATTTATAGTATTCATATTTGCACTGAAAACAACAACAACTTAATTAGAAAATTAATTATAAATTAGTATAATTAAATTAGAAACTTAAAACACAATGAAAATGAAAAAAATTAGTTTAATCGTCGTTCTATTTATTAGCCAAATTAGTTTTTCTCAAACAAAAACTGGTGATGACATTATAGGTAAATATATGAGTGAGAACAATGAAGGTATGGTTGAAATATCTAAACGCGACTCAAAATATTATGGAAAATTAGTTTGGAATAAAAATGCTGATAAATTAGATTTTAATAATCCTAGTAAAACAGAACAAACTAAACTTTTAAGAGGAAAAGAATTATTTAATGATTTTATTTTTGATGGCACTGGAGTATGGCACAAAGGAACAATATACGATCCAAAAAACGGAAAAACCTATGATTGTAAGGTAACGCGAGAGGAAAATGGAAATTTAAATGTGAGAGGATATATTGGCATTTCACTAATTGGTAGAACTAGCTATTGGCGAAAAGTAAAATAAGTGTATTTTTATGGCTAATATTTAATTAAACCAATAATTACAACTAAATGAAATTTCACAAAGAAGGTTATCCAACATTATTAGTTACCATTTTATTTAGCACTATTATGATTAGTATTGCTAAATTAATATTTCCTGAGTTTGCCATTGCGCATTGGTTTGCATATATACTTTCAGGTTTTTTGTTAATAGTTGTAGTTCAGTTTTTCAGACATCCTACTCGTGTGCACACAATCAATCAGAATGCTATTATAGCCCCTGCTGATGGCGAAGTGGTAGTAATTGAAGAAACTAACGAAGACGAATATTTTAAAGACAAGCGCATTCAGGTTTCTATTTTCATGTCGCCAATAAATGTGCATGTTAACCGCTACCCAATTGCAGGTATTGTTACTTATGCCAAATACCATGCTGGCAAATTTTTAGTAGCTTCTTTACCAAAAGCAAGTACTGAAAACGAACGCACTTCAGTAGTGGTGAAACATGAAAACGGAACTTCTATTTTATTTAGACAAGTTGCAGGTGCTTTAGCGCGCCGTATTGTAATGTATAGCAAAGAAGGTGATGCCGCAACACAATGTGGCGAAATGGGATTTATTAAATTTGGTTCTCGTGTTGATTTGTATTTACCATTGGATGCTAAACTAAAAGTTAAAATTGGCGATGCGGTAAAAGGCTCACAAAGTGTTATTGCGGAGTTTTAATTTTTTTAAGAAAATAAAAATTAGTGCTATAACTAAAATCATTCCTATACTGATGTAAAGGTATAAGTAGCTTGTTTCTTTTTTACTTAAATAAAAATCGTTTCCGTAATAAATATAAGCGCCCCACATAGAAGGCGGGTAATTATTTTTTGCAAAATAAATTTTAGTTCGCCTTAATGCATCGGATGAGGATAATCCTTCAGAAAGATAATTATAAAATTTTTCTAGAAACTCTGCATTGTCTTTATCGTCTATTGGCCACATAGTGCTTATAACGGATGTAGCATTTTGATTCATTAAATAATTTGGCAAGTTGTTTACCCTATTATTCATTTCATGTTTTCCTGTATTACTAGCACATCCATTTAATAAATAAGAACTTCCAGTTAAATCATATTGTAAAAAATCACTGCTTTTTATATAAACACTATCACTCATTATTATAAATTGTTCATTCGAAAATTCATGTGATTTAATATGACCAATAAATTGAATTAATTGATTATTCCTAAAAAATAAATTATTCTCGTTTTTTTGATTTAATTCAATATCAAAATCCATTTCAATTTTTTTTGTAAAATCTTTTCCAAATATTATTTCTGGGTATGATGTTTTTTTGTAATCTGGCTCTAACAAGCAAATTTTAGAATAAAGAGTTGTATCCCCTTCATAATTAGATAAAATACTTGCACTTGAATGATACATGATTTTATATTTTTTTATTAAAGATGATTCGGCGAATACATTTTTAGATAAAGTATCAGTTAAAAGCAGTTCAAAATTTAATCCATTCAATAAGCCATGGGTAATAATATTGATGTTTTTTACACCTTTTTTTTGAAGGACTGAATCTATTTTTTTAAAGCATATATTATAAGCATCGAATAATATTTTTTTTGGGATATTTTTAGTTGGATTTCTAAAAATATCTACAAAACTAGAATTGTAATTATAATACTTCAAAAAATCAACATCTGCACAAGGAATTAATAATGTAGTATCTGGCATGTAAACAATTGCCATTAAATTATTTGGATTTTGAGCTGCTATATAATTAATAATAGCATAGTTCTTTTTTTTACTTAATTGCTGAAGTTTGATTATTATATTTCTATTATTTTCTATATTTCGTAATTTACTTTTATCGCTATTAATAGAAGCATTTTTAGTGATGCAACTTAAGCCTTGAATGATATATAAATATTTAATATCATTTGTTTTTTTATACAATTCGCAATAAGAAGTACATAGTTTTACATAAGGATTTATTGAATAGCGGTCATCGAAAAATTTTTGAGAAACCTTTACTTCTTCTTTTAAAAAATCTTCCCAATATGGGATCGATGTTTCTAATGATTTAACAGCCTCATAAATTAAATTGATGTCACCTTTTTTTTCTCGGTATTGATTTAATTTATTTGATGCATCTGAATTTAAACTAGCAGCATACTCAAAAAAATTAAAAACTTTCTGATGTTCGATTAAGGAAAATCTTGCCTTTTGTGTTAAATCATGACTGAGTTCGATGTTGCCATTTATTCGCTCTGCTAAGGCCCATAAATCAAATATTCTACTATGTAAGTCACTTTTTTTATTTGGAAAAATTTGGTTTGCAAATTTTTCAGCCAGTTTTAAATGATTGATACAACACCTATAATCATAAATCAATCTTGCTTTATTTTTATTCCTAATTGCATTACCTGACATTTCGTCAATTAAAAAAGTGGCATATCTTCTATGATTAATAGCTTTAATAAAGTTTTCCTTACTATATAAAAGTGCTGAGTCTAAAAAACTAATATTTCTTGATGCAGTATTTCTAAAAGCATTTCCTAAATAACCATAATATCTTGCAATAGAATTCGAATCGCAACTATTAGATTTAAAATTTGCGAAAGCTCGTTGGGCTTTTACTCCAAAATAATAAGAAGAATCTGGACTAATATAACAATGGTAATAATTGGCTGTTCGAGCATAAAAAAGTGCGCTATCAAAAGATGATTGATGTTTGATTTTAAAAAGTAAGTTTATAAATTTCAAATTAGCCTCATAGTGGCCTTGATCTAAATAATATTCAGCCAAAAAATCGTAACAACTAATTAGTTCCTTTGTAGAATAATTATTTTTACTTTGTAAAATTGCTTCCGCTGAATTTAAAGCAAGTTCCGTTTTACCTTGCCAAAACAATTGAAGTGGCATTTTTTGAGAGTAAATACTATTCGAGTAGAATAATAAGATTAAAATTTGTAGAAGGAGTTTTCTCAAAATCATATCAACGAAATTATTTAAAAATAGATTATTTATTTTTAAAATCAACTAATATTTGTTGGCGCTTTCCTTCCAAAATAGAATCTAAAAATCTAGTAGCATGTAATAATTTTAATGCTTCATCTTTCTTATTATTAAATAAATAGCATACTGATAAATAATACATAGACTTATTTTTATAAACTGATTCATCTGAAACATTTATTAAAAATACTTCAGCTTCATTTAATTTATTTAATTTCATTAAACTTATTCCGGTATAATAATTCGTTGTATCGCTTTTTGGTAATTTCGAAAAATAAGAAAGAGCTTTATCGTAATTTTTATTTCGGTAATAATTCATCCCATTAATTAAATCAACATGAGAGCAGCTAGCACTCATCCATACTTTAAAACCAGCATCTTCTATCATATACGTTTCGAGTCCTGAATTTTTGGAATTTGAAATTTTTATAAAATAGCCAACTGTAATCAATAAAATAAGCATTGCTGCCATTTTTAATAAGTTATTAATGGCGTTTCCTTTTTTTACTTTTATCACTAAAGGCTTAGGATTTACGAAATTTTTTAATGCATCAACCTCATAGTTATTATTTTCTAAAAATAATTTTAGTCCAATTAAATCATCCTCTTCAAAATCAGTTGATTTTATATAATCCAAAAAATAAGCTTGCTGATTTAATAAACCATCAAGCACTTCGGCATAGTTATGTTTTTGTTTGTGTGTCATTACAAAAATAATTGCCATAATTTTTTAACACGTTGTTTGGCAGTATGCAACGTATTGCGAACAGTATTGTAACTAATGTTTAGTTGTTTTGCAATTTCTTCATTTTTAAAACCGTCTAAATGTAATTGCAAAATTTCTTTTTCTCGGTTTGGCAAATTATAAATGAGCTGTTTGATTGCTTCTTCTTCAAAACGACTTAAAATATGATTTGTACTAGTAAAGTTACTTAAAGATTCAATGTGTTTCTGTTTTTCTTGATGTAATTTAGTTGCTTTTATATCATCTAAGGCTTTATTTTTAATGATGCTTATTACTAATGGGTAAATACCTTTTGTGGGATGTAAAAAAATAGTTTGTCGTTTGCTTGTGTTTAGGCAAAGAAGTTTTTCAAACACATAACCTATTAAATCCTTACTTTTTTCAGCATTTAAAGTGTATTTATAAGCAATCATTATAAGGGATGAATAGTAGGTAGTATATAAAACACCTAAGGTTTCATCGTTTCCGTTTATATAATTTAAACCTAAATCATATTCGTTTATTTTAACTTCCTTATTCATGAATGCGAGTAAAAGTAAAAAAATAATTGAGCAACTAGTACAAAATTAATTCCGAATCGTTTTATAGTATTAAGTATAAACTAAATATTTAATTGATACTATAATTAGCAAAGTGGATATAAGAAAAATCATACTAATACATCAACTCATTAAAACCAACAGAACCGGTAATCCTAAAACATTGGCAACACGACTAGGAGTAAGCGAAAGAACGGTATATACGTATATAAGTTTTTTTAAAAAAACATTAAGAGCGCCCATTAAATGGAACACCATTAAAGAATCTTATACCTATCAAAACAATGGAGACATCAATTTTACATGGCAAGAAAAAATAAATAAATAAATACACAAACTGCAACCTCATTTCAGTTTCATTGTTTTTATTTACAAAACAATAAATGTGGAGCCAGAACCCACATAAAAAAACGGCCTAACCTGAAAGGTAAATTTAGGGGCGAAATCTGAAAAGCCTTATGAGTAAGAAATATTAAAATTAAAAGAATATGAAAATTATTAAAAGTTTAGTAGTAATTGTAAGTTTTGCATTTTTGGTATCATGTGGTAATAAATCAGGAGGTAGTGCAGAAGCTTCTACTGATGGAATTATAGGAAAACAGTTTGATAATCAATTTCATAACCAAGGTTTATATTTTATTAATGATAAGCAATGTCTTAGCATTTGGACACCTAAAGATGCTAATAGCAGATCTTCACTTGCAACTTATGAATTAAAAGGAAATACCATTGTGATGAATACAACTTCAGGTTCGAAAATTAATTTTACTATATATAATAATGAAATTTTAATTGAAAGTGAAGTGGATGCTGATGGCATTAAAAAGGAATCAGGCACCAACTTTTTTCTGGTTAAGGAATAAAAAGTCAATTATAAATAATTTAATAATATGAAAACATGAAAAAAAAGACAATATTAATATTCGGAATAATCAGCACATGTATAATTTTATTATGCCGTTGTAATAGCAGTAGTGTTGATAAGAATGGCAATGCTACAGATGAAAAAACATGTAGTTGCTCGGACCTAAGTAAATTGGGAGGGAAAATTGTAATTAATGATACAGCTAAATATACTGGAAGTTGCTTTGTTAATGATAAGTATGATTCTTTAGAGACAACCAATTATTATAAAAATGGTATAAAATCTCGAATCGTGCATAGGGAGCGTGTTAAGGATATTTATATAACGGATAGGGATGAAAGTTTTAATGAAGAAGGTAAGACGACTCGAATCATAAATAGGAAACGTGTGAATGATACCACTATAACGGTAAAGGATATAAGTTTTAATGAAGAAGGTAAACCTACGGATGGATTTGAATTGACAATGCGTGAAACTAAATCTGAATCAAACCAACATCTATTCTTCGTGCATGTAGAGAGTTTTAAAGAATATAAAAATGGTATTGAAAGTTATTCTTATAACCTTGACTTTGAATCCTCCATGGATATTTTTTACACTACTGGCGGCCCTTCAACATCATTTGTTCAATTAGCTGAAAATGGAATTGAAGGTGATAAAAAAAGAGTTTGTGTAACTGAGACTCAATATTATAATACTGATGACGTTGAAACTAGTATTGGCTTTTTCGAATGTATAAAAAGTAAAAATTTAAAAGGCTTTTGGTATAAATACTATCCAAAAAAATAAAATATAATTATTTATTAAAT
>CAIYSA010000276.1 GCA_903928655.1 uncultured Bacteroidota bacterium | reverse complement strand
TTTTAAAATATCCTCAATCTCAATTTAATAAAGGCAAACCGTTTTAGACATAGGTTGATTTTGCTTTACTAATTGAAATAAAAATGTAGAATAAATGGAAATTTAACCTCAATTTTCTTTTTTGTTTAATTTATTATTTATATTTGGTAAACAGTTGGCGTTTTTATTGTTAAATTAAGTCTGAAATATAAATACATTTAATAAAAAATATAATCATATTGTAGTTTGTAATTTTAGATGTTTTGGGTATCATTTTAAACCCTAGCAATTAATTTTATTAAAGTTGCAATTTTTAAGGATAGTTACTCTGATATATGATTGATGCATATAATATATACAGTAAAATGGAGAAGAATAATATCCTTCTTTCTTTTAAAGGTGATATAACTTCAGCGTTATTGACTTCTATTCTTCAGATAATGGAGAATAAGATGGATAATATGAATGAGGAACCTAAAACTAAAAAAAAGGTTTACAATGTTTTAGTTGAATGTTTGCAAAATTTGTATCACCATATGGATAATGCAACTAATGAATTTGGCGACAAAAATAGAGGAGCTATTTTTATGATAGCCAAAAATAAAGAGACATATAATATTATAACAGGAAATTATATTTTAAAGGAAAATATTAATGGCCTGCAATCAAGGTTAGACGAAGTTAACTCCCTTACAAAGGAGCAGTTAAAGGACTATTACAAATCTGTTTTAAATAATGGAGAAATGTCATTGAAAGGTGGTGGCGGGCTAGGAATGATAGATATTGCCCGTAAAACGGGGGAAAAATTAGAGTATAATTTTTTGGAAATTGATAATAAAGTTTCTTTCTTTACACTAATTATAAAAGTAAAACAACCACAATTAATATAAATAATACCAATATGGAAAAATACGCAATTGAAGGAACTCCAAAAACACCAACAATATCTTTTGATATTAAGGGAGGGATTTTAGAAATTAAAGGCCGATCAATACCCGAAAATTCAATTGAATTTTACAAACCATTAGTTGATGCCCTTGACAAATATTCAATAGCTGCAAAACCATCAACTACAGTTAATATACAATTAGAATATTTTAATACAAGTTCTTCTAAATGTATTTTAGATGTATTTAAAAAATTAGAATCAATTCATAAAGGCGGAAGCGAGGTTACTATTAACTGGCACTACGAAGAAGATGATGAAGATATGTTAGAAGCAGGAGAAGATTATCAAGCAATTATTAGCGTTCCGTTTAAAATGGTTCAGGTTGCTGAATAATTTAATGCCTTTATTGTTAAAAAAACCTCGACTTTAGAGGTTTTTTTTATGCTATTTTTCGTAATTTTTAGTTAAATTTGGTTCTTGAAAAAACAAACTTTTTATGTCTAAAATAACAGATTTACTTGGCGCAAATGCCGATGATTTATTAAATCATACATGCAAAACTATAACAAAAGATAATATTGTTATCCCTAGTGGAAACTTTATTGATCAAACTTTTGCCTATAGCAATCGTAGTCCTCAAGTATTAAGAAGTTTGCAACAATTGTATGGAAATGGGCGTCTAGCAAATACTGGATATATGAGTATTTTGCCTGTAGATCAAGGAATAGAACATAGTGCAGGGGCTTCTTTTGCGCCAAATCCTATTTATTTTGATAGCGAAAATATTGTAAAATTGGCACACGAAGGGGGTTGTAATGCTGTGGCTTCAACTTACGGCGTTTTAGCTTCAGTTGCTAGAAAGTATGCTCACAAAATCCCTTTTATTGTTAAAATAAATCACAATGAATTTTTAACCTATCCTGATAAATTTGATCAAATAATGTTTGGAACAATTGAAGATGCTTGGAACATGGGAGCTGTAGCGGTTGGTGCAACTATTTATTTCGGTTCATCTGAATCTAATAGGCAAATAGTTGAGGTTGCAAAGGCTTTTGAAAGAGCGCATCAATTAGGAATGGCAACTATTTTGTGGTGCTATACTCGTAATAGCGCATTTAAAAAAGAGGGAGTTGATTATCATACTGCAGCTGATTTATCTGCTCAAGCAAATCATTTGGGAGTTACAATTCAGGCAGATATTATTAAACAAAAAATGTCTGATAAAAATGGAGGTTATTTAGCGGTTGGCCATGGTAAAACTCATCCAAAGGTTTATTCTGAATTAACAACGGACCATTTAATAGATTTATGTCGCTATCAGGTAGCGAATTGTTACATGGGTAAAGTTGGCTTAATTAATAGTGGTGGAGAAAGTAAAGGAGAATCTGATTTAGCAGAAGCTGTAACAACTGCAGTAATTAATAAACGCGGTGGTGGCCAAGGGTTAATTTCGGGAAGGAAAGCATTTCAAAAACCAATGAAAGATGGTGTTGAATTATTAAATACAATTCAAGATGTTTATTTGGATAAAACAATAACAATAGCATAGATAACTGTTTTTTAGTCTTTTGTGTTAAGTTCTTAAAATTAAAATGTAGGTAATAACTTAAAATTTGAAATAAATGGGTTGGTTTAAAAGATTAAAAGAAGGCATTACTACTACCACTACTGAAAAGAGAGAAACTCCTGAAGGTTTGTGGTACAAGTGTTCGGCGTGTAAAAAAATTCATACTGCTCAAGAGCATAATGCTAATAAACATGTTTGTATTGATTGTGGGCATCACGAAAGAATTGGTAGTACTGAATATTTCGAAATATTATTTGACGATAATCAGTTTACAGAATTACATGAAAACTTAGTTAGTGGAGATCCTTTAGAATTTACGGATACAAAAAAATATACAGATAGATTAACAGATACGATTAAGAAATCAGGATTAAATGATGCGCTAAGAAGCGGTTTTGGGAAGGTTAACGGATATGATTTAGTTGTTTGTTGTATGGATTTTGCTTTTATTGGAGGCTCGATGGGTAGTGTTGTTGGTGAGAAAATTTCACGTTCAATAGATTTTTGTTTAAAAACAAAAACACCTTTATTAATCATTTCAAAATCAGGAGGAGCAAGAATGATGGAAGCCGCATTTTCTTTAATGCAAATGGCAAAAACGGCCGCTAAACTATCTTTAATGGATAGAGCCGGAATCCCTTATATTTCTTTATGCACAGATCCTACTACTGGCGGCGTAACTGCTAGTTATGCGATGTTGGGTGATTTAAACATTTCGGAGCCAGGAGCTTTAATCGGTTTTGCTGGTCCTCGAGTTGTGAAAGAAACAATAGGAAAAGATTTGCCAAAAGGATTTCAAACGGCTGAGTTTGTTTTAGAACATGGTTTTTTGGATGTAATAATTAATCGCACAGAATTGAAAGATAAATTGGGGAGTTTTTTAAAAATGTTTAAAAATTAGTTAAACTTCTTTAAGCTAATTTTGTTTAGTGTGTAAATATAATTTTTAGATGGACGTAAAAAATGTAGATGTTTTAATTATTGGTGCAGGGCCAGCAGGATCTGTTGCTGCAGGTATTGTAAATAAATCTGGTTTAAATATATTAGTTGTAGAAAAGGAAAAATTTCCTCGTTTTGTAATCGGCGAAAGTTTATTGCCTCGATGTATGGAAGCTTTAGAAGAGGCGGAATTATTGGATGCGGTAAAAGAAAAAGGATTTCAAGAGAAATTTGGAGCTAAGTTTGTAAGAGGAGAAGAATTTTGTGATTTTAATTTCACAGAACAATTTACTGAGGGATACAATTGGACTTGGCAGGTTCCTCGTGGGGATTTTGATAATACTTTAGCCCAAGAAATAATTAGGAAAGGAGTTTCTGTTGAATTTGAAACTACAGTTACTGATATTAAATTTGAAGGTTCAAATTCTACAACAACAGTAACAGATAAAACTGGTAAAACTTATCAAATAAAAGCAAAGTTTATTATTGATAGTAGTGGTTATGGAAGAGTGATTCCTCGTTTATTTAATTTGGACAAACCTAGCAATTTACCTCCTCGTAAATCAATGTTTGCACATATTAACGATCCTAATAGATCAAAATATATTGAGCCGAATAGAATTTTAGTTTTGGTGCATCAACCTAAAACATGGATTTGGATTATCCCTTTTTCTACTGGAGTTTCTTCTTTGGGTTTTGTTGCTAGTCCTGAGTTTTTTGATGAGCATAAAGACAAATCGACCGACGAACAATTGCGTTTTTTAATAAATTCAGAACCCCATTTAAAAGAACGTTTCGGCGATCAAGATTTTGTTTTTGAGCCAAAAATTTTAGAAGGATGGAGTGTAACAACTGAACAGTTTTTTGGAGAGGGATTTGTACTTACAGGAAATGTAACAGAATTTTTAGATCCAATGTTTTCTAGCGGTGTAACGTTAGCTACAGCTTCAAGTCAAAAAGCAGCAAACTTAGTTGTACGAAAATTAAAAGGAGAAGAAATAGATTGGCAAGAAGAATTTGTAAACCCCACAATGAAAGGCGTTGATGTTTTTAGAACCTATGTAATGGGTTGGTACGATGGCGATTTACACGACATATTTTTTTCCAAAGATATTAATCCTGATTTTAAAAAACAGATTTGTTCTGTTTTAGCTGGTTATGTTTGGGATACAACAAACCCATTTGTGAGAAAACATGAACGGGCTGTTAAATCTTTAGCTGAGGTTATCAGAATAAATAATAGAAAATAGTTGTTTAACTATTTTCTTCCCAAATCATTGCTAAATGCACAATAGTTTGAGTAGCTAATTGCATATCTTTTTCACTTATCCATTCTTGTTTACTATGAAATGCGTGTTCGCCTGCATATATATTAGGACAAGGCAATCCCATAAAAGATAATCTTGAACCATCTGTTCCACCTCTTATGCTTGATAAAATTGGCGTAACTCCAGTTCGTTGTATAGCTTCTAAAGCATAATCAACCACATGAGGGCAAGTTGCTAAAACATCTTTCATGTTGCGGTATTGTTCGGAAACAATAAATTCATAAGAGCATTTTGTGTATTGAGATAAAACCGATGTTGTTATTTCTTCTAATTCTTTTTCCAATAAAATTAAAGTAGGAGTGTCAAAAGCTCTAATAATAAATTTTATTTCAACTTGCTCTAATCCACCATTAATAGATGTGGGATGTATGAAAGGCTCCTTTTTTTCAGTTGTTTCGGGTGTTTTTTCTTTTGGAATTTTATTTACAATTTCTGCAGCGATTTTTATTGCATGTTGCATTTTGTTTTTTGCAAAGCCGGGATGCGTTGGAAAACCTTTGATAATAATACTAACAGCATCAGCACTAAAAGTTTCATTTTCAATATGACCTATTGTTTCGCCATCCATCGTATAGCCAAACTCTGCGCCTAATTTTTTCATATCCACGTTTTCTGTTCCTCTTCCAACTTCTTCATCCGGAGTAAACAGTAAACGTATTGCTCCATGTTTAATTTCTGGATGCTTAATTAGATAATTTGCAGCATCCATAATTTCTGCTAAGCCAGCTTTATTATCAGCTCCTAATAATGTTTTGCCATCTGCAGTGATAATTGTATTGCCTATTTGTTGAGCTAAAGCAGGATGTTCTATGAATTTAATAATTTGAGTTTTATCATTTGGGAGTATAAGGTCCGTTCCGTTATAGTTTGTATGTAAAATTGGATTTACATTTTCGCCACTACAATCTGGAGATGTATCCATGTGAGAACAAAAACAAATCACAGGTACTTTCTTTGATGTGTTACTTGGAATGGTTGCGTATACGTATCCAAAATTATCCATTTCTGCATCAGAAATTCCCATTTCTAAAAGTTCTTCAAGTAATACTTTACCGAGGTTTTTTTGTTTTTCTGTGCTTGGGCAAGTATTTGATTCGGGATTTGATTGCGTATCTATTTTCGCATAACGAATAAAACGATTTGTAACAGTATGTGTGTAGTTTTGAAAATTCATAATTGTTGAGGTTAAATTAGAGGTATAAATTTAATATTTTTTAGATTAAAAAAAATTTTATTATGTTGAAAAATGTAGTAGTTTCTTTGTTTGCAGGATGGATTGAAATGTAAAGCCCGCACTCGTCTCTTTTGCTGGGTCACGCCCAAAATTATGTTTTAAATAAATGCTATTAATTTTTTTACTAATTTAGAAACTGAAAAATAAATTTATGTGTGGTATTTCGGGTTTTATAGATTGCAATGAAAAATCTTCACTTGAGATTTTAAAATCTATGACTGATATTCTTCATCACAGAGGGCCTGATGATTCCGGTTATCAGTTTTTAGAAACAGATAAATGCCAAGTTGGTTTAGGCCACAGGCGTTTGTCTATTATTGATTTAACTGATTCGGGAAAGCAACCCATGCAGTTTAACCATTTATGGATTACCTATAATGGCGAAGTATATAATTTTAAAGAAATTAAAGCAGAACTTATTGTTCTTAAACACTCGTTTATAGGTCATTCAGATACGGAGGTGATTTTACATGCATTTGATGAGTGGGGAATTTTGTGTGTAGAAAAATTTATTGGAATGTTTTCTTTTGTAATTTATGATATAAAAAAAGGCGAAATTTTTTGCCTTAGAGATAGGGCAGGAATAAAACCATTTTTTTATTATTGGCATGAAGGATTGTTTTTATTTGCATCTGAATTAAAAGCATTTCATAAACACCCTCATTTTAAGAAAGAAATAAATATAAATGCTGTAGCTGCTTTTATCCAATACGGCAACGTTCCATCGCCTCATTGCATTTTCAATAATTGTTATAAGTTAAAACCTGGACATTATTTAAAGTTTAATATCCCTAATTTATCTATTGATATTTTTAAATATTGGGATGTTTACGATGCTTACAATAAACCTAAATTAAACATTTCATTTCAGGAAGCTAAAATTGAAACCGAGAAAATTTTGCAATCGGCGTTTGATTATAGGATGGTTGCAGATGTTCCGGTAGGTGTTTTTTTAAGCGGTGGTTATGATAGCGCTTGTCTTACAGCATTACTTCAAAAAGATAGGCCTGAAAAATTAAAAACGTTTACAATTGCCGTCCCTGATATTGGATTAAACGAGGCGCCATTTGCAAAAGAAGTTGCAAAACATTTAGGAACTGAGCATATAGAATTTGACTGTACTCAAAAAGAAGCCTTAGCATTAATTAATGATTTGCCGTATTATTATGATGAGCCTTTTGCCGATAGCAGTGCAATACCTACAACTTTAGTTTGTAAAATGGCTCGTAAGCAAGTTACAGTTGCCTTAAGTGCTGATGCTGGAGATGAGATTTTTGCTGGGTATAATCGGTATGATTATATGATGAAATACGGACAGAAACTTAACAATATTCCTTCATTTATAAGAAAAGGAAGTTCTCATGCGATGAATTTAATTTCTGCAAATAAGATTCCTATTTTAAATAATAAGTATAATTTTTATAACCGTTACGAAAAATTAAAATCACTTTTAAAAGACCCTTCAAATAAAAATATGATGTTGAGTTTGAGCAGGCAATACGATGATAATCAATTAAAAAAAATTTTAAAAGTAAACTTCGAAACTTTGCATACAGCTTATTTAAGTGATGATTTAAAAGAAGAACATAAAACGGCACTATCTTATATGATGGCCATAGATTATCAAACGTATTTAGTGGATGATATATTGCAAAAGGTTGATAGAGCATCAATGACTGTTAGTTTAGAAGGTCGCGAACCTTTTTTGGATCATCGTATTATTGAATGGGCAGCTCAATTGCCCGACAATTTCAAATATTTTAAAGGAAACAAAAAATACATTTTAAAAGAAATTGTTCATCAATATATTCCAAAAGAATTGTTGGATAGACCTAAAATGGGCTTTGCAATCCCCATTGAAAATTGGTTAGTAAATGATTTAAAAAATCAAGTGTTGTATTATTTGAGTGATGAAAAAATACTTAAACAAGAAATATTTGATTTGAAATTTGTTAAAAAAATTAAGAATGATTTTTTTAGTGGGAAAAAAGAATTTGGTTTTAAAATATGGTATTTGCTGATGTTTCAAATGTGGTTTGAAAAATGGATGAAATAAATTTTAAATTGAATTTATAAATTTTATCATTTTATTTAAAGCTAGTGCCCTATGAGATATTTTAGATTTTTCTTCGAGGGTTAATTCTGCAAATGTTTTTGAATAACCATGTGGCATAAATATGGGATCATACCCAAAACCATGTGCTCCCATTTTTTCATGTGTAATTGTGCCATGCATAATGCCTTCAAATAAATATTCATTACCATTTATAATCAGTGCTAATACCGTTTTAAATTGGGCATTTCGGTTTTCGATGCCATGTAGATTTTTTAATATTTTAACAATATTATCTTCATCGTTTTTTTGTTCTCCAGCATATCTAGCACTATACACACCAGGTTCGGCATTAAGCGCATCAACCAAAAGGCCACTATCATCAGCAAAACAGTTGAATTTTGTTTTATTGAAAATTGTTTGAGCTTTTAATATGGCATTTCCTTCAAGAGTTGAAGCTGTTTCATTAATCTCATCTGTAAAATTAATATCACTTAAATTTAACAGATTAATGGTTTGATTTATTAGGCTTTTTACCTCTATTACCTTATTTTTGTTATGTGTAGCGAAAATGAGCTCCATTTTTTGTTTCTTAAATTAGTACTATGAAATAATTAAATTAATTTAGAAATTAAAGCTAAAATAAATTAATGAGTTTAAATAATTTATCTAAATATTTTTTAGTTACTTGTATTATCATTAAAATTTTCGTTTCCTGTTTTGGATATTTAGATGAAAATACTAAAGATTTTAAACTCTCCTTATCCTTTAAAAAGCAAATTAATAATGATGAATCAGATCTTGCAATTAGGGCATATAATCTAAGAAATGGACGGGGATTAGTTAAAACTATTTATAATAATGATAGTGTTAGCTATAAATTGAGTTCATATCGACCGATGTTTAATGTTGGATTGCATTATATTTATCAAAATATTTATAGTCATTTTTCAAATCTTAAAGAAAATGATATTGTAGGAATTAATCAGCAGGTTGACAAATCAAATACTTATTATAAAACTTATGCCTTATTAGTTAACTACGTTTCTTTAATTTTTTATTTATTATCCATTCCTTTTTTTATGTTTTTAGTAAATAAAATTGGTATTGAAAACCAAAATTTATTAAATGTTACAACTGGTTTTTATTTAGTATTTCCATCCACCCTAATTTATATGGGGTGCATTCCTCTTTATGAAAACATTTCTCTACCATTATCTATTATTGCAATTTCCTATTTATTAAAACTAATTTTTAAGCAAGTAAAAAATAATTCCTTTGCTTTGTTAGCAGTTTCATTAATGATAACAATAAGTGTTTTATTGAGACCTCAATCTTTAATACCAACCCTTTTTGTATTATTAGTTTTCGGAATATTGCTTTTGATTCAGACCAAAAAAGAAGGAATCACTTCTACTAAAATATGTTGGAAATTTATCGGCATATTTTCTATTGTTTTTTTAATCTGTCATAGTTTTATTTTTTCGATTAATTACAAATACTTCAATAAAGTTTTCTATACCAATAGAGGTGATGCGTTTATGTGGGGACACTATGATTTAGCAAAAGGTTCATGGGACGGAATAGTTGATTTAAAAGGAAGCGAAGGATTTGTTTATGTACGGGAAATTATCCCTGGTTTTGACGCTATGAGTGAAATTGAGCAAAATAATGCGCAAAATAAAATAGGTAGCAATTGGATTAAAGCTAATATTGGTAAAGAAATAATTTTGGATTTGAAAAAAACGGCGATTTTTTTTATGCCTTATAATTTTAATTTTTTAAAATTTAGTTTTCCAATGTTTTTAATTCATTTAGGGTTCTTTATGTTTGTATTTTTTGCGTTAATTAAAAGAAAATTAATAATTAATAATTCAGCTGTTTTATTTTCATTAACATGGGTTTTTGGCGTTTTTATTGTTAATATTTTGTTTTTTGTTGAATATCGTATTAAGTTTTTTGCAGATCCGTATATGT
>CAIYSA010000275.1 GCA_903928655.1 uncultured Bacteroidota bacterium | reverse complement strand
GATGGACGAAATTGAAATAACTACAACGCAAAATATTACAATTCATTATGAATTGGCAAGTATTATTGAACGAATAGTTGCTTTTATTATCGATTTAATTATTTTAAGCCTTTCATCCTTTATATTGTATGCAATAGCAATTTCAATATTCCCAATGGCCGAAGAAATATTAATATACATAACTCTTTTGCCTATTATTGTTTTTTACAGTTTATTTTTTGAATTATTCAATAACGGTCAATCATTGGGGAAAATGGCACTTAAAATTAGGGTGATTAGAATTGATGGTGAAAAAACAAACTTTTTAGATTATTTAATGAGATGGATGTTTAGAATAATTGATATTTATGGGTCATTTGGAGGAATTGCTTTTTTAGGTGTTTTATCCTCAACAAATAATCAACGCACCGGAGATTTGTTAGCTAATACAGTTGTTGTTAGTTTAAGAAAAGATAATAGAATGAAATTAGATAATTTACTAAAGTTAAACAATCAAACAAAATACATACCTGTTTATCCAGATGTTTTAAAATTTGACGAAGAAACGATGTTAATAGTAAAGGAAGTATTAAAAAAACAATTAAAGCACCACAATGTTGCTCATAAAAAAGCATTTGATTTATTAATAGAAAAACTAGCCCTGGAATTAAATATAAAAACTCCGAAAAACCAAGTTGAATTTTTAAAAACTCTACTTAAAGATTATATACTATTAACTAGATAATTACTAAACGCAAGGTTTTTTCTACTACAATTGATTATTTTTTCAAATACAAAACTGCATTCGATTTATATTTCAAAATAATTAAGCCTCAACTTCAGTTACAATACTTGGGAAGATACGTACGTTATTATTTTCTTCTCTACGGAATTGATAAGTATATTTATAATGTGCCTCTAAGCCAGATTTATTAGGTAAACCATTAATCATCATAATATTTCTATCCTTTGCAAAGCGTAATAATTCGCGTAAGTAATGTGCCGAAATTTGTCCAACCTCATCAATAATACAATGTACTCTAAAATCAGAACTGCTACGATGAGACGATTCTTTAATAAATACGTGCAATAAAGTAATATAAATAATTGCTTTTACTAAAACGTCAGTTCCAGTACTACCAATGCTATCAATTTTATGTGTCCAACCAGTTTCGTTTAAACCTTCTTTGATGTTAAATTTCAATTCAAATAAATCTTGTAAACGAATTTCTTCTTGTTCTTGCTCTTTGATAGCAGTTCTTAACTGATCTAATAATTTAACAGCACGGTTACTAATTTCACGATTTTTATGAGTTGCAAAATCGGTATTAAATAAACCTTCATTATATACTAATCCATTTTCTTCTCTAAATTCCTGAATACGTTTTAATAATTTGTAAACTTTATTATCAGATTCTTCTAACCTAATTTTAATAAACTCAATTAATTTAGATTGTTCAAATTCAGCTTTCTTAAAATCTTCAGCAATTAAAGTAATGATGTGTTGAATTTTATCTTTTTGTCCACTTAACTCTTTTACTTTAGTAGCAATACTATCTGTAACTAAACCAATTTGAGTAGCTGTTTCTGCAATTGATAATTCAATTTTAGCTTCATTAATAAACGAACGTAAGTTTTGTGCAAAACGCTCGTATTCGCCTTGAGTAGCATCATTACGGATAATAAAGTTAAAGTGATTATCAATTCTGAATTTACCAGAAAACTCATTTACGTATCGTTGGAATGCTGTGTACTCTTCATTAAAATGCGAATCATTTTTCAATAATTGTGTACACAAATCCATTACACTGTAATTTGTCTTTTTTGGTTCTGCTCTATCAATAATATCAGCATACTTATTAAAAACTGGTGTTTCGCGGAAATTTTTTGTAAAATAATTAATACCACTATTAAAATCGATCAGCTCTTCTTCAAATGCACGTTTTTGTTTATTCAACTCCATACGCTTAATATTAAACTTACGAGAAATTTCTTCTAACTCGGCAGTTAAATCATTTGCTGTTTTTACGTACTCTTCTTTTTTCTGAATTAAATCAGGAAGTTTATCAAAAATTTCACGCTTGTCTTTTAAATAATCATTCACAATTTGCGAGTACTGATCTATTTCTTTTAAAGCATCTTGCAATTCTTTAATTTTAGCATCTATCCTTTTAATCTCTTTGCTATCAAAGCCTTTAGCTTTAAAATTGGTTTCTTTTTCGTTACTTAATTCAGTTTCTTTTTCTTCGTATTCCTTAACCTGATTTTTCTTTTCAACTTCTAACTCACTAATTTCAGTTTCTTGTCTTCCTTTTAAATCAGCTAAACGTTCATCATTAAATGCTTTTAATTTATCTAATTGATCATTAAAATCATTCAATAAATTGTTTTTCTTTTTATT
>CAIYSA010000274.1 GCA_903928655.1 uncultured Bacteroidota bacterium | reverse complement strand
TAAATCAAATAAAATAGATAAATAAATACAGGTGTAAAAATCCAAATTTCAGATAAATAAAACATGACAACATTCAAAAAAGAACTATGCATCGAGTTTATTGCAACTAAAATATTTCTATCAATTAATTTAAGTGATTCAAACATTTTTAAAAATAAGTAAAAAAAACAAATTGCCCCCTTATTTCTACGAACTGAATTGTTAAAAACTTGTTACTAACCCACGCCCATACACTTTTCATCACTTTTCAACAAAGGCTTAATAAGCAAAATCAACTATTATCTTTGTGCTTTACAACAATTTATGAGCAATTTAAAGAAAATCAACAGTGCTTTAGTTTCTGTTTATTACAAAGATAATTTAGAACCAATTATTCGAAAATTAAACTCTTTAGGAGTAACAATTTATAGTACAGGAGGAACATTATCATTTATAGAAAAGCTAGGAATTCCTGTAAAATCGGTTGAAGGCTTAACTTCTTATCCTGAAATTTTAGGGGGAAGAGTTAAAACATTACATCCGAAAATTTTTGGTGGAATTTTAGGTCGCAGAGATTTAGACTCGGATGTGGCTCAAATGGAACAACATGAGATTCCAAATATAGATTTAGTTATTGTTGATCTATACCCTTTCGAAGAAACGCTTTCTGGGGGAGCTAGCGAAGAAGATATTGTTGAAAAAATTGATATTGGAGGAATTTCATTAATAAGGGCTGCTGCCAAAAATTTTAATGATGTGGTTATTGTTTCTTCAAGAAATGATTATCCATCTTTAAACGAATTATTAGAATCAAAAAACGGTTTTTCTGATTTAGCTGATCGTAAAACATACGCTGCTAAAGCTTTTGCTATGAGTAGTCATTATGACACAGCTATTTTTAATTATTTTAATACAACAGAGCAATTACCAATTTTAAAACATAGCATCAATAACGGATCAACACTACGTTATGGCGAAAATCCTCACCAAAAAGGAGTATTTTATGGTGACTTAAATGCAATGTTTGAAAAATTAAATGGTAAAGAATTATCTTACAACAATTTATTAGATGTAGATGCTGCCGTTAATTTAATAGCAGATTTTACAGAAGAGCCAACTTTTGCAATTTTAAAACATAATAATGCTTGCGGTATAGCTTCTCGTTCATCAATTTTAGAAGCATACACTGATGCTCTTGCAGGTGATCCTGTTTCAGCATTTGGTGGAATTTTAATTTCAAATACTGAAATTGATTTTGAAACTGCTGAATCAATTAATAAATTATTTTGTGAAGTTGTTATCGCTCCTTCTTATTCCGAAAATGCTTTAACGATGTTAAAGTCAAAAAATAACAGAATAATACTCGTTCAAAAAAAGGTAGCATTGCCTACAAAACTAATTAGAACCCTTTTAAACGGCATCGTTGAGCAAGATAAAGATTCAATAACTGAGACAAAAACTAATCTTACAACTGTAACTAAAGTTGAACCAACACCACAACAAATAAAAGATTTATTGTTTGCAAATAAATTAGCAAAACATACAAAATCTAACACAATTGTTTTAGTAAAAAACAATCAATTATTAGCTAGCGGAACTGGCCAAACATCAAGAGTAGATGCACTTAGACACGCAATTTCAAAAGCCCAAAGCTTTGAATTTGATTTAAAAGGTGCTGTTATGGCAAGTGATGCATTTTTTCCTTTTGCTGATTGTGTTGAAATAGCACATAAATTAGGAATTGATACAGTAATTCAACCAGGAGGTTCAATTAAAGATAAAGAAAGTATTGAATATTGTGACGATAATGGAATGAGCATGGTATTTACTGGAACTAGACATTTTAAACACTAAAAACTAACATTAAGCTATTTTAAATATATGGGATTATTTGATTTTTTAACACAAGACATCGCAATTGACTTAGGAACAGCAAATACAATTATCATTCATAATGATAAGGTTGTAGTTGATCAGCCAAGTATAGTTGCTGTTGATAGAACTACAGGAAAAGTTATTGCTGTTGGTAAGCAAGCTCAAATGATGCATGGGAAAACTCATGAAAACATTAAAACAATTCGTCCTTTAAAAGATGGAGTAATTGCAGATTTCCAAGCAGCTGAGGAAATGATAAAAGGTATGATCAAAATGATTAATACCGGTAATAAATTTTTCAAACCATCATTAAGAATGGTTATTTGTATACCTAGTGGTATTACTGAAGTTGAAAAACGTGCCGTTCGAGATAGTGCAGAGCATGCAGGTGCCAAAGAAGTTTATATGATACATGAACCAATGGCCGCAGCAATTGGTATGGGTATTGACGTTGAAGAGCCAGTTGGAAATATGATTATTGATATTGGTGGTGGTACTTCTGAAATTGCCGTTATTGCTTTAGGTGGTATCGTTTGTGATAAATCTATTAGAATTGCTGGTGATGATTTTAATGCAAATATTGAAGAATATATGCGCCGTCAACACAACATATTAATTGGTGAAAGAAGTGCAGAACAAGTGAAAATAGAAGTTGGAGCTGCAATGACCGAAATTGATAATCCTCCTGCAGATTATGCTGTTCAAGGAAGAGATTTAATGAGTGGAATTCCAAAAGAAGTTTATGTAAGTTATGTTGAAATTGCGCATTGTTTAGATAAATCAATTGCTAAAATTGAAGAAGCAATTTTAAATGCACTTGAAATGACACCTCCAGAATTGGCAGCAGATATTTACCGCACCGGTATTTATATGGCTGGTGGTGGTTCATTGTTGCGTGGATTAGATAAACGTATTTCTCTTAAAACTAAATTATCAGTTCATGTTTGCGAAGACCCATTAAGAGCAGTTGCAAGAGGAACAGGAATTGCGCTTAAGAATGTGCATAAATTCCCTTTCTTAATAAAATAATTTTTTTAACTCAAACTAAATAATATTCTTTTTTTTATAT
>CAIYSA010000273.1 GCA_903928655.1 uncultured Bacteroidota bacterium | reverse complement strand
TTTAATAAATGTTAATAATGATATAATAAGTTAAGATACAAGTAAACTAAGTAGTATTTTTGCACCATACTAACAGCTTATATACTATAACAATAATTTTAAAATTTTCAAAATCTTTAATTATTATAATATGAATTTAGATAAAGGTTATCTCGAAAAAAAAATTGATCCATCGCTTGATTTGTTCAAAGAAATTGAGCATCTTAAGAAAACTAAGAATGCAATCATCCTTGCTCACTACTATCAAGATGCTGATATTCAGGATATTGCAGACTATATTGGAGACAGTTTAGGCCTTGCTCAACAGGCAGAAAAAAGTACTGCTGATATCATTTTATTTGCCGGTGTACATTTTATGGCAGAAACAGCAAAAATATTAAATCCAAAAATTAAAGTTTTAATTCCAGATTTAAAAGCAGGTTGTTCTTTAGCGGATAGTTGTCCGCCTGATGAATTTTATGCTTTTAAAGTTGCTTACCCAGATCATATTGTTCTAACCTATGTAAATTGTACTGCTGACATTAAAGCGCTCTCAGATGTGATTGTAACGTCTACAAATGCTATTAAAATTGTAGAGTCTTTCCCTAAAAATCAAAAAATCATATTTGCACCAGATAAAAATTTAGGTGCATATATTAATAAAATTACTGGAAGAAATATGGTTTTATGGAATGGAAGCTGTATGGTACATGAAATATTTAGCTTGGAAAAGTTAATTAAATTAAAAGCTCAGCATCCAAAAGCATTAGTATTAGCTCATCCTGAATGTGAATCAGAAATATTAGAGTTTTCTAATTTTATAGGAAGTACAACCGCTATTTTAAGTTATAGTAAAAATTCAGAAGCTCAAGAGTTTATTGTTTTAACTGAAACCGGTATTATTCATCAAATGCAAAAAGCGAGTCCTACCAAAACATTTATTCCAGCTCCACCTAATAATAATTGTGCATGCAATGATTGTCCTCACATGAAATTAAATACTTTAGAAAAAGTTTATATTGCTTTAAAGTATGAACAACCCGAATTAATTATGAGTGATGAATTAATAGAAAAATCAAGAAAACCCATTGAAAAAATGTTAGAATTATCAGCCAAATTCGGCCTTTAATTAAATTTATTTTAATGAATAATTAATCATAAATTTAGGTTTTAAATTTCATATCAGTGAATAAAAGTCTTTTCATATTTTTCATATTTAATTTCTGTTTTTTAGTTTTTAAAAGCCAGGTTACTAATCCAAACGGTTATAATATTTTTTATTATGAAAATGGAACAAAATCATCTGAAGGTACCATGCGTGAAGGTAAAGCAGATGGTTATTGGAAAAATTATTATAAAAATGGTGTTTTAAAAATTGAAGGTAATCGTAAAAATTTTGCCTTAGATAGTATTTGGAAATTTTATAATGATAAAGCTAAAATTACAAAAGAAGTAAATTATTTAGAAGGAAAAAAAAATGGTTTTACTATAAGTTATGATACTAACCAACTTGTATCAAGTAAAGAAACTTTTATAAATGATATTAAACAAGGTAATTCCTTTTGGTATTATCCGTCAGGTAAAACTAAACAAGTTACTCCATATGTTAAAGGAAAACCTGATGGTTATTCATATGAGTTTTCAGAAGATTCTACAATTATTTCTATAATAAAATACCAAGGCGGAATTTTAGCAAACATTGAACGTATTAATCGTAAAGATGAGCAAGGAAAAAAACAAGGTTTATTTAAAGATTTTTATGAAGATGGAAAACTTAAAGAAGAAAAAAAATATAAGGATGATTTAATTGATGGTTATGTAAAAACCTATGATAAAAAAGGAAATTTATCTAATACTGAAAAATTTAATAATGGTAATAAAGTAAAAAATGCTCCAGAATTAGCAAAACTTGATGTTTATAAAGACTTTTATGAAGATGGTACTTTAAAATATGAAGGTGGTTACATTAATGGGATGCCTGTGGGAACTCATTATCATTATAAACAGAAATTTTTTTGTGATTCGTTACCTGTTGCTAGAGATGACACAAGCAGTGTAATGATTAAAAAAATAGTATGTCGCAACCGAGCCGTTCCTGATTCGGCAATTACTTTTAATGAAGGAATAAAAATTGAATATGGTGCTGTTGATAGCTTAAGAAATAAAATTGGTATTTGGTCAGAGTATCATAACAGTGGTGAATTTAGAGGTAAGGGATTATATGCTAATGATAAAAGAATAGGCGATTGGATTTTTTATTATCCAAATGAAAAAGTTGAACAGCGAGGTAAATATGATAAAAAAGGGAGAGCTCAAGGCGAATGGAAATGGTTTTATGAAAATGGGTCATTATTGCGCGAAGAAATATATTTAGATAATTTGCGAAATGGTATTATGATTGAATATACTGAAGATGGAAAAATCATAACAAAGGGCGAATATATTGATGATATGCAAGAAGGCATTTGGTTTTATGAAACACCCGAATATAAAGAAATTGGAAAATATGTAAATGATAAACCTGATAGTTTATGGAAACGATTTTATATGCCAAAAGAAAAATTACGTTTTGAAGGACGTTTTTTAAATGGTGATGAAGATGGAAAACACACTTGGTTTTGGGAGAATGGAAAAAAGATGACAGAGGGTTCTTATACAGGCGGAATGAAACAAAACGATTGGAAGTTTTTTGACGAAGCAGCGTTTAATTATCTTACAATTTTTTATGAAAATAATGTA
>CAIYSA010000272.1 GCA_903928655.1 uncultured Bacteroidota bacterium | reverse complement strand
CTTTTTTCAGGACTAGACAACCATATTTTTGCTTTGTAAACGCAGCTCTAAAACGCCCTCGTTGCAAACGAGGACGAGGTAGGGGTTCCATAAATCCCTGTGTGAGTTTCCTAAAGTGCTGTCAGAGGTCACTAAAGCCCTGCACCAGTTTTCTAAATCACGGTGCTAGTTCTCTAAAAACGCTGTCACTGTTTTCTAAATTTATGAAAGTATAAAATAAAGGGGATGTAAACAAACTGTATCGGATTGTTTTTTTATATTTGATATATAACACTAAATAGTCATTGCAATTTTAAATCTGATTTAATAAATGTGCGAATAAAAAGATACTCAATGAAAATAAATAAGTACATTTTATATAAAATTCAATTTGCAATCATTTTTTTTCTGCCATTTTTTGGTATTGCGCAATGCCAAATAAAAGGTAAAATTCTAGACAGTTTAAAAGTTGCTGTACCCTTTACACCAGTTGGATTATTTAACAGCAATGATAGCACAGTATATAAAGGAGTTATGACAGACCAAGAAGGCAATTACTGTTTTGAAAATATTAATAAAGGTGCATATTTTCTAAAGATATCTGGCGTTGGTTATAATACTTTATTTAGTGACAAAATCGAATTTGATAGTACTCAAGTTATTGAGATACCTATTTTAACGTTGACGGATAGTAAAATTAATCTAAACGAGATAGAAATTACAGCCTTTAAACCTACTGTTGAATTTAAAAAAGGAATGGTTATTTTAAATGTAGAAAATAACCTAATTGCTAAAGGAAATACTGTTTTAGACTTATTGAAGCAAATTCCAGGAGTAATAGTAGATGCGCAAAATAATGTTTCAGTTAATGGTGTTGGCGGAGTTCGATTTCTAATGGACGGAAGACTTCAGCAGATGTCAACTGTACAAATGACAAGTATTTTAAGCGGTATGAGTGCTGAAACAATTACTTCAATTGAGCTTATAAAAAACCCACCAGCCAAATATGATGCAGCTGGTATGGGAGGATTAATAAATATAGTTACTAAAAAGGCAAAATTAAAAGGTATAAATGGCAGCATCGATGAATCCTATAGTCAAGGGATATTAGGAAGATCTTTTAATGTACTTACTCTGAATTATAAAAATAATAAACTGAGTATGTTTGGTAATTTGAGTTATAGTTACCAAAACATGTATGATGTCACGGAACTTGACAGGACAATTAATACAACTGGTAGTACCAACATTTTTAATGCAAATGGAAATATTATTAGTACACAGCAGGCTGCAAATTTTAATGGAGGTATTGAATATGACTTTACACCTAAAACTATTGTTGGACTATATTTTAATGATAATGTCACTAAGACTAACCCAGTTCAAAAAGCCAAAACTAATGTTTTAGAAGGAAATGCTTTTAACTATAATTCATTTACGTATCGCTCTGAACTTAAACAAAATTACTCTACTCCTAATGTCAATTTAAATATTCAGCATAAACTTGACACACTAGGTTCTCAACTACAACTTTCATCTGATTACGTTGATGTAAAAGGTAATGATTCAAAATTTGTTGAGAATCATTTTTATGACAGTAGCAATTCCGAAATCCTTTTTCCAACGAGTTACAAAACAAATATAACAAGCCGATACAAAGTATTTTTTCAAAAAATAGATTATACAAAAATATTTAAAAATGACATGTCGCTGGAGTCAGGCCTAAAGAGCAATTTTATCACGATTAATAATGACGCAAATTATGGTCTTCACTATTTAACTGGAGATACTTCACTTCAAAATAATTACACTTATAAGGAACGTGTGTTAGCAGCCTATGCCACCATATCAAAAAATTATAAGAAAGTTGGAGTATCAATTGGCATTCGTGCAGAACAAACAAATGTAAATGGTATTAGTAAAACATCAGGATTCAATTTGAACAGAAGCTATTTAAATATTTTCCCTAGCTCTACTATAGACTATAAAATAAACGATAAAAATACCCTCACAGGTGCATATAGTTATAGAATTGATCGTCCCGACTTTAACAGAATGAACCCAGCTCGAGTTTATAATGATGAATTAAATTACAGTGTCGGGAACCCTGCAATAAAACCGCAATACACTCATGACATAACACTAGATTATAATTATAATAGTTTTATTACGGGCAGTATTAATTATTATCGTACAAATGATTTTATGTATTGGTATACATACGCAAGAAATCAATCTAAAGTTAATATTGACACTACATTTAATTTTCGTTTACGAAATAATTATAGTTTGAGTGTTTTTATTCAAAAACAAATTAAATGGTTTAATCTGCAAGTATATTCTTCTGCAATGTTCTATGATTTTAGAAGTAATATTAATGGCGAAAATGCTAATTCAGCAACGTGGCAGTATTATGGCGCTCTCAGAGCTGAATTTTCACTACCTAAAAAATTTAAACTACAATTGTCTGGGTATTATGCAACTCCATTTTACGATGCTATTCAAATATATACTCCTATCAGCGCAATTAACTTAGTTGTAAATAAAAGCTTTTTTAAAGAAAAATTTGGGGTTACGCTTGGCCTATTTGACTTACTATATACCGAGAACCAATATATGTCTAGTAAATTGTCAGATCAATACTATTATTACGCTCAACGTGGGGACACACGAAGAATTCGTCTTAGTTTAAGTTATAAATTTGGGAAAATTCAAATTGAACAAAAATTAAGACAAGAGGATATTGACAGTAGAATTAAGAAATAGTTCTAATACTGTTCTACACAAATACCATACCCTCTCTCGTCCTCGTTTGCAATAAGGACGAGATACGCTAATTCTTATTATAATGCAGAATTTCCTATATTGATTCCATCTTTTATTTTTTCGATATGCGAAAGAGTTCCATCTTTTTTATAAACATATATAGACCCATTGTAGATTTTACCTCCTTCAAAATACCCTTTTTTTGTAATTTGATTACTTTCATTATATAGCTCATGCGTTCCATTTGGTATTCTTAGAGAATGCTCTTTATCTTTTGGTTTAGATGAAAAGTAAACAACAAAAAGTATTAAAAAAAATGCAATTGTCCATATAGCTAAATCAACAATATTTGGAATAGCAATTGTCGATTTCTGCTTAAAAAAGTTTGGCAATAAAATAGATAAGCCTATTGAAATTATAAATAGTATTAATAATTCTAGCTTATTCTTTTTCATGACTTATTATATTTGATATAATGTTCTTTAATATTGCTCAAATTCGTGATACCTCCAACTACATATTTATAAAAAGAAAACAAATGTTATTTCCCCATTTCAGCAATTTGTTTTTCTAAAAACATAATGCCTTCTGTAAAACTTTTTGGGTTATAGCCTAATTCTTTTTTTGCTTTGTCAATAATGAAACCTGTAATTGGTGGGCGTTTTGCAGGTTGTTTAATATCTGCCGATTTTGATGGTTTAATTAATGATTTATCTAATTTATAATAGTCAGCTACTAAATGTGCTAATTCTAAAATGCTTAAAAAATCTTTACCAGAAATATTATAAATGCCTTGTGCATTTTTTTCTGCAATTAAAAGGCAACCATCTGCTAAATCTTCTGCCAGAGTAGGGGTTCTAAATTGATCATCAACAACATTAATAACTTTGCCTTGCTCTAAATTTTGTTTTACCCATAACACAATATTGCTTCGGCTCATGCTATCAACAATACCGTAAACTAATACGGTACGTGCAATAGCCCAATGCAAAGTGCTGGCTTGTACAATTTTTTCTGCCGCTAATTTACTTTCAGCATAATAGCTTTGGGGATTTGGAATTTCATCTTCATCTAATGGTCCATGCGTTCCATCAAAAATAAAATCAGTTGATAAATGAATAAATTGTGGTTGGTAATTTGAATCTTCTGTTTTAAGTTTTTCTAAAGTCTTCACTTGATTTTCAACGGCTGTAACATTTAATAACCAACACGCTTCTTTTTCTGTTTCACAGGCATCAACATTTGTCATAGCTGCTGTATTGATAACAACATCAGGCTTATGTTTCGTAAACACATCGCTTACATTTTGTAAATTGGTAATATCTAATTCTTCATATAAATAACCATCCGTTTTAACTAATCGGTTAGTGCCTCTTGCAGTGGCAATGCACGTAATGGAAGCATGGTTTCTAAGATTGTAAACTAACTTTTGTCCTAATAAACCATTAGAGCCTGTAATTAATATTTTTTTCATGAGTAAATATAAATAGTTTGATTAAAATATATTCTATTTTTTACGATTTTTTAAGTAGGTAATTAATACTGGTATAGTTGTAATAATTATTAATCCAATAACGATATAGCCAATATATTTTTCGGTTTGTGGAAATTCTATTCCTAAAAAAAAGGCAATACTGGTCAAGGAGATAATCCATAAAGAAGCTCCAGCAATATTATAAATCATAAAGAGTTTGAATTCTACTTTTATAACTCCTGCTAATATTGGTGCAAAGGTTCTGATAATTGGAAGAAAACGCCCAAAAATCAGTGCTGTTCCGCCATGTTTTTCATAAAATAGTTTCGTTGTTTCTAAATGTTTTTTTTTAAATAAAAAGGTGTCTTTTTTCTGAAATAAATTTTCTCCGGTTTTTTTTCCAAACCAATAGCCAACGATATTTCCTATAACTGCTGAACTAATTAATAAAATAATTAACCAAAAAATTGATATGTTTAATAAGTGTGGTTTAGTAGCACATAATAATCCGGAAATAAAAATAAGTGAATCACCTGGTAAAAAAAATCCAATAAATAAACCTGTTTCAGCAAATACTACAAAAAGTAATAACCACAAACCTCCATAATGTATAATGCTTTCGGGATTTGTAAGCTGTTTAAGGAAATCAAACATTTAGAAAGTTGTTGGAATTTCAAAACGTTTCTTTTTTTCTATACTAGCTTCAATGTCCTCTAATTGCCCTTTTGGGATTGCACTTATTAATTTTTTAGTGTATTCCGTTTGTGGTTTCATATATATTAAATCAGCGTCGCCTAACTCAACAATTTTACCGCTTTTCATTACAGCCATTCTATCACTCATAAATTTAACCACACTTAAATCGTGAGAAATAAATATGTATGTAAACTTAAATTCTCTTTTTAAATCATTTAATAAATTTAAAACTTGCGCTTGCACCGAAACATCTAATGCACTTACACTTTCATCACAAATTATAAATTTCGGATTTAGTGATAGTGCTCTAGCAATACATATTCGCTGCCTTTGTCCACCACTAAATTCATGCGGATATCTATTAAATTGTTTTTCTTCTAAACCAACTTTTTTCAATAATTCATAAACTTTTTCTTTGCGTTGCTTATTATTGCTTAATACATTATGTACTTGCATTGGTTCCATAATAGCTTCGCCTATTGTAATTCTTGGGTTAAGAGATGAGTATGGGTCTTGAAAGATAATTTGCATATCTTTTCTTAAGTGTCTCATTTCTTCTTGCTCCATTCGCAATAAATCTTTTCTTTCAAAAAATATTTTACCATTGCTTGGTTCATTTAATCTTAATATCGTTCTTCCTAAAGTTGTTTTTCCACAACCACTTTCACCAACTAAACCAAGAGTTTCGCCTTCATAAACATCAAATGAAACATCATCAACGGCCTTAATCCATTCTGTTGCTTTTCCAAAGAAACCTTTATTTTTAGGAAAATAGGTTTTAATATTTTGTAATTCTAATATTTTTGAACGGCTATATAATTCTCTATGTTCTAAAAATCGTTGTTCTCTTGTTACAATAACACTATTGATTGCTTCGCTAACTGTTTTAGCTATTTCAATCATATTACCTGACTCATCAGTTTTCATAAAATCCGATGATACCGGTAAACGCATTATTCGTTTATCTAATGGCGGACGGCAGGCAAGTAAACTTTTTGTGTATGGATGTTTTGGATTCGAAAATATTTCGAGTACAGGGCCTTGTTCTACAACTTTTCCCTTATACATTACCATTACTTTATCAGCTAATTCAGCTATTACACCTAAATCATGAGTAATAAACATAATGCCCATATCTTGCTCTTTTTGCAATTGTAGCATTAAATCTAATATCGTTTTTTGCACAGTAACATCTAATGCAGTTGTTGGTTCATCCGCAATTAAAATTCTAGGGTTGCAACTCATTGCCATCGCAATCATTACCCTTTGTTTTTGTCCACCAGAAATTTGGTGAGGATAAGAATCAAAAATTCTCGCAGGATCAGGTAATTGTACTTGTTCGAATAATGCAATGGTTTTTAATTTAGCGTCTTTTTTACTAATTTTTTGATGTAAAACTATTACCTCCATAACTTGACTACCACAGGTATATACTGGGTTTAAACTAGTCATAGGTTCTTGAAAAATCATTGCAATTTCATTTCCTCTAAATGAACGCATCTGTTTACTAGGAATGGAACGTAAGTTTTTTATGCCATCATTTTTGGAGTGATATAAAATTTCGCCACCAGAAATTCTACCAGGAGGATTTGGTATTAATTGCATAATTGATAATGAGGTAACAGATTTTCCTGAACCACTTTCTCCTACAATTCCAATAGTTTCTCCTTTATGAAGTGTAAATGATATGTCATTTACTGCTTTTATTAATTCACCATCAGATTTAAATTCTGTAACTAAATTTTTTACTTGTAGGAGTATTTCTTTTTCCATAATAATGCATTACGAATATATGAAAATACCACTTAAAAAATATAGTTTTGATTGATTAAATAATAGTTTTTATTCAATTTTAAAAGTTGAATACTTTTATTTAACTCATTTTTTTTAAAAATGACCTCGAATTATTGCGCTGACTTAAAACTTATTATCCTTTATAAAATAACCATTTCCCAAGTTCTTTCCAAGTTGTTTTTTTTCCATACATCAAAATGCCTGTTCTATAGATTTTACCTGCTAACCAAGTGAAAAATAAGAACCCAATAATGAGCATAAACATTGATAATAATAGTTCCCACATTGGCACTCCAAATGGTAAACGCACCATCATTACAATTGGGGAAGTTAGTGGAAAAATTGAAAAGAATTGTGCCATACTGCTATCTGGATCTTTAATGATGTTTTGTGCAATGATGAAACTTAAAATAAGTGGAATAGTAACCGGTAAAATAAATTGTTGGGTGTCGGCTTCATTATCTACAGCAGAACCGATGGCGGCAAATAAAGCTGCGTATAATAAATATCCAAATAAAAAGAAAAATGCGAAGCAAATAATTATTTGACTGAAATTAACCTTGTCTAAATCATTAAATAATGCAATGGCTTCATTAGGTGTTTCAACTTTCTCTAATGTTGTAATATCTGCCGTTAAATCATTTTTCATCACTTTTTCAATTTGTGAATTTTGTTTCACCTTATCAGCAATTTCATCTTTAAAAAGAAATTTTGTAATAGCGGTTTGAAGCACGAGTGTTAAAATAATCCATAAAATAAATTGAGTTAATCCAACGAGGGCAACTCCTAAAATTTTACCCAACATTAATTGAAAAGGTTTAACTGATGAAATAATTACTTCCACTATACGGTTTGATTTCTCTTCAATAACGCCACGCATCACTTGTGAGCCATAAAGAAAAATCATAAAATAAATTGCAATTGCACATCCAAAACCAATAGCCATATTCACTTCGGTATTCGTTTTTTCATCAGTGCCATTTTCAGTTACTTTTAAAGTCAATAATTGCACTTGTCTGCGGGCTTTGTCTATTTTTCTAATATCAATACTATCACCTTGTAAGCGGTAATCAAACAAAATATTTTCCATTTGATTGGTAATATATTGCTCAGTACTAATACCTGGTTGTTTTTTATAATATAATACCGGAGTTGTCTTTTCATCATTTAACGCATCACCTTTTATCTCCATAATTAAATCAAAAGGACCATCTTTCAATTTAAGTTTTGCACTAGCTATAGACTCAGCACCGTAAGTAAATTTTATTTGAGATGTATTAGTTAATTTCTCAATAAATAAACCACTATGGTCAAGTACTAAAACTTGATGGTCTGTTTTGTCTCTCATGGCAAGCCAAACGGGCACAATTAAAACACCAGCCATTAGAAGTGGACCTAAAATTGTCATTAAAATAAATGACTTTTTCTTTACTCTTGAAAAGTATTCGCGTTGTATAATTAATAATAGCTTGTTCATTTGTTGAAATTGATGAATTAATATTTTTTTGAATAAGTGTTTATGATATTATTCTGTAAAATAACTTTGAGTATTTACTGCTGGTTTGTTTTCAACTACTGAAATAAATATATCATTCATAGAAGGAACAATTTCGTGAAAAGAAATAATTTCCGCATTTTGTAAAACGGCTTCCAATAAAGCGTTTGGCGTTGTTTGACGGAGCAATTTAATAGTAAGTGTATGCACATCACCGACTGATTTTTTTTCAAGTATTTCGGCACCTGCCCATAAAGCATTTATAAAGCCTAATAAATTTCCTTTAAAAATAATATGGAAAGTATTACTTCTGTGTGCTTTTCTTATGTCACTAACTGTGCCATCTAATATTTTTTCTGCTTTGTTTATTAATGCAATATTATCACAAAGTTCTTCAACGCTTCCCATATTATGGGTTGAGAAAATAATAGTTGAGCCTTTTTCTCTTAACTCTAAAATTTCATTTTTAATGAGTTGAGCATTAATAGGGTCAAAGCCACTAAATGGTTCATCTAAAATTAAAAGTTTAGGTTCGTGCAAAATGGTTACAATAAATTGAACTTTTTGCTGCATGCCTTTACTAAGTTCCTCAACTTTTTTGTCCCACCAACTTTCTATTTCAAATTTTTTAAACCAATATATTAATTTTTCTTTTGCAATATTTTTCTTTAAGCCTTTTAATTGTGCCAAGTACATTACTTGTTCACCAACACTCATTTTTTTGTATAAGCCTCTTTCTTCAGGCAAATAGCCAATTAAATCAACGTGTTTCGGCGCTAGCTTTTCGCCACAAAAAAACACTTCTCCACTATCTGGGCCAGTAATTTGATTAATAATTCGGATTAAGGAAGTTTTACCTGCCCCATTTGGACCTAATAATCCAAAAATAGCTTTTTCAGGAATTTGCAAACTTACATCTTTTAATGCCTGATAATTGCCGTATTGTTTATTGATGTGCTTTACTTCTAAAATAGAATCCATAGTATATTTAAAAATCTAAGTTATGATTTTGTTTTTAAAAAGTATTTCCGTTTAACATTAAATAATGGAGGTTAAATTAATTTTTATTCTACATAAAAAGCCAATCCTTTTAAATATTCTCCTTCCGGAAAATTTGGAATAATTGGATGATCAGCAGGTTGTGATAAGGTGTGTAATAATTTTAAATGTCTGCGAGATTCAATTGCAGCTGCTGTTACAGTATTATAAAATAATGCTTTGTCAATTACCCCAGAGCACGAAAATGTAAATAAAATCCCGCCTTTTTTGATATTTTGTAAGGCCATTTGATTTAACCGTTTGTATCCAATTACAGCGTTATGAGAAACATTTTTACTTTTTGCAAATGCTGGTGGATCTAAAATAATGATATCATAATTTTTACCTTCATCTTTTAAATAATCGAAAGTATCAACTGCAAAGCCTTGATGATTTGTGACATTATTTAAGGTGGCATTTTTATCACATAACTCAATTGCTTTTTTACTTGAATCAACCGAATGTACGATTTCACAATTATTTTGCGCGGCATACATTGAAAAGCCGCCAGTATATGAAAATGTATTTAATACACGTTTTCCTTTACTATATTTCCCTACTAGTTCTCTGTTATAACGCTGGTCAATAAAGAATCCTGTTTTTTGTCCGTTTATAAAATCAATGTAAAATTTAACACCGTTTTCAATAACAACTAAATCGCCATTTAATTCTCCAAATAAATACTCGTTAGAAACATTAGCTGCATAATTTGCTGGTAATGTTTCTGAACTTTTATCATAAACACTTTTTAAGGCATCACCATAAACAATTGCTAAAGCTTTAGTAATTTCTTTTCTGCATAAATGCATGCCAATGCTGTGTGCTTGAAAAACAATATGTCCATTGTAAAAATCCATTATCAAACCTGGCATTCCATCTCCTTCACCAAATACCAAACGGTAAACGTTGGTTTGTGGATTATTAGATAAATTTAAAAATTCGCGATATAAAAAAGCTTTTTCAATTTTTTTTGCCCAAAATTCAGTATTAATTTGTTGTTTACTAAATGAGATAATACGGGCGGAAATACTGGCTTTTTGGTATTGTGCCATTCCTAAAAATTGCTCCTTAGCTGAGTATATTTCTACAATATCGCCATCTGCTAAATTTAGATCCATGGTTTTTATTGCTCCCGAAAAAATCCAGGGGTGAAAGCGTAATACGGGAAATTCTTTACCGTTATTTAATGTAATTCTTGGATAAGTTATCATTTTACAAATGTATGGCTTAATTAAGGTTTATTTAAGAATTTAAAGTAAAAAATTAACTAAATTTACCTTTCAAATTTATATATTATAGTTATTACAAAGTATGACAACATCTGAACTATTCATCAATCATAAAGCGCAGTCTTTAAATTGGATGATGAATATAACCAGATGATAAAAAACTAAAAATTATGACGACATCTGAAATAAAATTAAAAGTTACTGTTGATGAAAATCAATTACCCGTTAAAATAGAATGGGAAGCTCCTGACGCAAAAGAAGGAAGTGTTTGCAAAAGCATGATGCTTGCTTTGTGGGATGAAAAAGAGAACAATACAATGCGTATTGATTTATGGACAAAGGAAATGGGAATTGATGAAATGAAAAAGTTTTTTCATCAAAACATTATGACTTTAACCGAAACTTATATTAGAGCAACTAATGATGAAGCCACTGCAAAAGAGGTTCGTGAATTTATGAGCGGACTTGGCAAACGAATGGGTGTTTTAGCACAATAATAATATTATCTAAAAATATTGATTAAATATAAAAAGTGCTAGTTCAGAATGACTTAAAAAATACAATAAAAAAGCTGAATAAGAAATTATTCAGCTTTTTTAGTTTTTTATGTTTTGTGAAATTATTTTTTTAATGAATCTCTGATTTCCATTAATAGTTTTTCTTGATTAGAAGGTTCTGCAGTTTCAGTAGGAGCAGCAGCTGCTTCTTTTTTCTTAGCGGAATTCATACCTTTTATAATTAAAAACAATACAAAGGCAGTTAAAATAAAAGTAATTACAGAACTAATGAATAAGCCAATTTTTGAACCATGCCAAACAAAGTCTTGCAAGGTTGAAACGTGAGCAGCCTCTAGCAATGGTTTTAACATTAATGGAGTTATAACATCTTCTATTAATGAAGAAACAATTTTATTGAATGCGCCGCCAATAATTACACCGACTGCTAAATCAATGACATTACCACGCATTACAAATTCTTTAAATTCTTTAATCATTCCCATCTTTTTAACTCTTTTTTTAGTTTAGTATTATTTATTTTAAGAATTAATTACTTTCTAATACTTTTAATAATTCGTCTAATTTTGGTGTTAAAATAATTTCTGTACGTCTGTTTTTCTTTCTTGCCTCAGGTGTTTTACTAGCATCAATAGGAAAAAATTCGCCACGGCCAGCAGAAGTTACACGTTTGGCATCAGTAGTTGAGTTTTGTAATAATATTTTTGTAACAGAAGTTGCCCTCATAACACTCAAATCCCAGTTATCTTTAATTTCACCTGCACCTTTCATTGGCACATCATCAGTATGACCTTCCACTAAAATGTTGATATCAGGATTTTGTTCTAATACTTTTGCTACATTTTTTAAAGCTTCAACACCTTTGGGTTCTACAGCAGTTTTTCCACTAGCAAATAATAATGATTCATCCATACTCACATATACTTTTCCGTTTTTTTGAGTGATTGTTAAACCTTTGTTTTCAAAATTGAATAAAGCATCTTGTAATTTCTTTTTCAAATCAGCTGTTGCTTGATCTTTTTTCTTTAAAATAGACTCTAATTCATTTACGCGCGCTTCACGTAATTTTAATTGTGCAGATATAGCATCTAAATCTTGTTGTTGTTTATTTAATTTTGCTTCTAATGCTTTTAATTCATCTTCTTTACGAAGTAATTGCTCTTGAGTTAATTGTAATTGACCGCTTAGCTTTGCATTATCTCTTTCTGATCCAACTAACATTTTATTGTATTTATCAAGTAGTTGGTCATTTACAAAATTTAGTTTATCATATTTGTTTTGTAATAGGCGTAAATTACTTGCCATGATTGATGTATCGCGTTGTAAACCAGTTATATCTTTTGCGTTTTTTGTAAGTGTTTCACTCGCGGTTGCTAATTTACTTTCAGCATCTTGGCTTAGTTTGCGCGTTGTTGCAACTTCGGTTTCGCAACTTGCTAGTTTTGTTTTAGTTTCTTCTAACAAACGCTGAGGAACGCAAGCAGATAATAAAAGTGTTGCGATACAAATTGTATAAGCTATTTTTTTCATTTTTTAATATTTTAATTCAAATGTAAGTTTTTTTAAGGTTTAATTTTAGCCCAATTAATTACTTTTCAACACAGTTTTATGTTGAAAATGTATGAATTTGTGAATTGGTTTTTGATTTTTTTAGCCCAAATTATAACGATATTCTTTTTGGCCTTTTTATGACAAATAGATATAGCGAAAAGCAGTAAAGAGCATGTCATGCTGAACTTGATTCAGCATCTCTAAAGACCCTGAATCAAGTTCAGGGTGACTAATAGTTTATTCGGTATTTTGACTGTATTTTTTATTATTTACCGGATTCAAAATAAATTAAGAAAAATCCGGTTTATTTTCCAACTAGTGCTTTGTTTAGTCTGCTAACAATTAAGTCGGCTACTAAAGAAAAATAAGAGTTAATTATTTTGGTTGGATTATTTACGTTTGATGGCATATTTACTTCAGCAATTCCTGAATTAATTTCTTTAGCATCATAAGTATAAATTGTATAATGAACTATTATTTTACGGTTTGCTGATGAACTAAAATCGCCGGGAATTGAATTGACTGATTTTATATCGAGTTCATTAATAAATAAATATAAATTGGTTTTGTATTTGTTGGTTAAATAAGGAACTAAAGTTGCATTTTTTAACTTGGCATTCATAAAGCGAGAATCGCTAACGGTTTCAACGGCTAATTGGCCTTTGTCAATGTTTTTAACTTCTTTTTCGTTTGATGGGGCTTTGTAGTTTTCTTGATTTGGTGTTTTTTGGTACTGATAAGAAAGGTATTGGTAAATGTTTTCTAAATCTTTTTTTGTTTTTGTGGTATCGTCAATCATATCAACCACATTCATTTTTGCTTTCAATTTTTTATACAATTGCTCATTCATTCCATCACGCATCACCGCTTTTATTTGTTTTGCAGATAGTTTGGATTCTTGATTGATCTTAGCGTCAATTTCACTTAAATACATTTTATTCTCAAATGGAATAAGCATGATTTTGTTTTTGGAAACAACTTCTTTTTCAGTGTTTGATTTATTATCAGTATTAATCGTTTTATCCTGTGCGTTTAAATTAAACACAAAAATTAAACCGCAAAAAACTAATCCAGTCTTAATATTTAAATTTAGATTCTCCATTAAGTTTATATAATAGCTAAATTAAAAAAAGATTACTTATAGAAATGTAAAAAATCGTTAAGATTAGCATACAGCATTAAGAATAATAAAAATGCCATTCCTACATATTGCGCGTAAGTTAAAACTTTAACACTTGGTGCACGACGTGTAATCATTTCGTATAAAGTAAACACAACGTGTCCACCATCTAATGCTGGTATTGGCAATAAATTCATAAAGGCTAATACTACTGATAAAAAAGCTGTACGTGTCCAAAATTCTTCCCAAACCCATTCGCCACCAAACATTTTAGACATCGATTTAAAACCTCCAATATGTTTGTATGCGCCTGTTGATGGCGTAAACATCATTTTAAACTGACGAACATAAGACGCTAGTTTATCGTAAGTCATTACAACACCAGCAGGAAAAGATTCAAAGAAGCCGTATGTTTTTCTTTCAACACTTATTACTCCTAATTTTTCTAAATCATCATTTGACGAAGCCATATGAGCTTCCATTTTCCCTTCAGAACTTACTTTAATAGGAATAGTGATTGCTTTATTTTCTCTTTCAATGTTTAAAGTAATTGTTTGTCCCTTAAATGTTGCAAGCTGAGATTTGAATTCATCGTTATAAGTAAATTTTATTGAATCATTTATTCCGATTATTTTATCGTAAGATTTTAATGCACTTTCACGATTCAAAGATGTTTTTGGGAATTCTAAAAATACAGCTGGTCCACGACCAGTGATGAATCCAAGATTTTCAGTTTTTGCAATTTGATCTAAAAAATCTTTTGGTAATTTTAGTTCTACCTGTTGTCCTTCTCTTTCTAATTGCACTGTTTTTCCAAGTAATATATTGATTCTTAAATCATCAAAATATTTCACGGGTTCGTTATCAACTGAAATTATTTTGTCACCAGTTTTAAAACCAGCTGCTAATCCAAGTGAATCAGTACATTCAATGCCACCTTTTAAACTACTCATTGGAATTTTCTTTTCTCCCCAAGTAAACAATATCATAGCATAAATAATAAATGCTAATAAAATATTTACAATAATACCACCAAGCATAACGATTAGTCGTTGCCATGCTGGATGCGCTCTAAATTCCCATGGTTCAGCAGGTTTTTTCATTTGCTCAGTATCTAAATTCTCATCTATCATACCTGCAATTTGAACGTATCCGCCCATTGGAAACCAACCTAAACCATATTCTGTATCACCAATTTTCTTTTTAAAAATGGCGAAATTTAAAACACCTGGTAAGGGAAATAGGAAATCAAAAAATAGATAAAATTTATCAACGCGTATTTTAAACATACGTGCAGTAATAAAATGTCCAAATTCGTGAAGTAAAATTAGCAAACCTAAACTTGCTATAAATTGTGCTATTCTGATAAATGTTTCCATTAGGTATTTTTATTTTTTTATTAATTCGGTTGTTAAAATTCGTGTTTCTTTGTCGCATTGAATATAATCATCAATGCTTGGTGTTTTTATAAAAGGCATTTTATCAATGGCAGAAGCAATAATATCACTCATTTGTAAAAAGCCAATTTTATCTTCTAAAAAAGCTTGCACCACTATTTCGTTAGAGGCGTTTAAAACGCACGCTGTATTTCCACCTTTTTCCATTGCCTTATATGCTAATGCAAGGTTTGTAAATGTATCTGTATCTGCTTTTTCAAAGCTTAAATTAGGGTAATTTAAAAAATCAAAACGAGGGAAATTATTTTTAATACGCTGCGGATAAGTAAACGCATATTGTATTGGTAATTTCATATCAGGAACCCCCATTTGTGCTTTCATACTGCCATCCGTAAATTGTACTAAACTATGAACAATACTTTGCGGATGAACAATCACATCAATTTGTTTGGGTTTTAAATTAAATAACCATTTGGCTTCAATTACTTCTAAGCCTTTATTCATAAGACTTGCCGAATCGATGGTTATTTTTGCGCCCATTACCCAATTTGGATGTTTGAGTGCTTGTTCTTTTTTTACAGATGCTAAAAATTGTTTGTCTTTTCCTCTGAATGGTCCGCCACTGGCCGTTAAATAAATTTTTTCAATTTCATTATCAAACTCTCCAACTAAACATTGAAAAATTGCAGAGTGTTCCGAATCAACAGGGTAAATATTTACACCATTATTGTAAGCCATTTTGGTTACAATATCACCTGCAACAACTAAAGTTTCTTTATTAGCTAAGGCAATGGTTTTATTAAATTTTATGGCATTTATAGTTGACGATAATCCTGCATAACCAACAATAGCAGCTAAAACCACATCAATGGTATCCATTTCTACAATTTGCTCAATGGATTTTGAACCCGCGTAAACTTTTATATCGTGCTGAAATAAAGCGTTTTTTACAGTTTCATATTTACTTTCATCCCCAATTACAACGGCATTGGGTTTAAACTCAATAGCCTGTTTTATCAATAAATCAGCATTAGAATGAGCTACTAAAACTTCCACTTCAAAATGTTCGGGGTTTTCTTTAATAACTTCTAAGGCTTGAGTGCCAATACTACCTGTGCTTCCCATAATAGCAATACGCTTGGGAGTAATTTCTGTATGTGATGGTTCGGTCATAAAAGGCTTGTAAAAGTGCGAAAAATTTAGCGATTTATGAAATATAATTTCTATTCGTCCCCTTTACCTGCCAAAACTACCACTATCTCTCCTTTTACTGTTTTTGCTGAGAAATGTGCGACTAATTCTTCAACAGTTCCTCTTGCCGTTTCTTCGTAAAGTTTTGATAATTCTCTGGATACTGAAACTTGCCTTATTGGAGACAAATATTCCTTAAATTCTTCTAATAATTTCACTAATCTAAAAGGTGATTCGTAAAAAATCATCGTTCTAGTTTCTTCTTTTAAAGAAAGTAGTTTAGTATGTCTGCCTTTTTTTTGAGGTAAGAAACCATAAAACACAAATGTGTCGCAAGGCAAACCGCTATTTACTAAAGCAGGAACGAAGGCAGTTGCGCCTGGTAATGTTTCTACTTGAATGCCGTTTTTTATACATTCTCTCACTAATAAAAAACCAGGGTCAGATATGGCTGGAGTTCCTGCGTCAGAAATTAAGGCTACTGATTTATTTGATGAAATCATTTCTACAATTTGTTGAACGGTTTCATGTTCGTTATGAGCGTGATACGAACGCAGATGTTTTTCAATTTTAAAATGACGTAATAGATGTATCGAATTTCGCGTGTCTTCTGCCAAAATTAGATCAACCGAATTTAATACAGTGACTGCTCTATAAGTCATATCTTCTAAATTTCCAATTGGAGTGGGAACGATATATAGTTTTGGTGTCATGATATACTTATTCTTTTAAATTTATTTTTTCATCACCGTTTTGATAAGGCAAATATGTAAATATAAACTGAAACATTTCTTCGGTAGTTTGCATACTTTTTACACCTTCACCTTGAGTTACTAATTTTGGCGGTCTATTTGGATTGTTTCGATTTTTAGTAGTATTATCAAATGTTCCAAAAACTTTGATAGTTGTGCCTTTTGCGATTTTTAATGGATGTTCAAATGTGTAATAATATTGCCATTTAAAATCCCATTTGTGTATTTTAATAAGTGGGATAGTATCGCCATTTGGTTTGATGGCAAACGCCCAAAATGCTTTTCCTAATAAGTGCATGTGTGGATTAATTGAAAGGATAGAAATATCTGCATCTAATGCAAGCGTTGTAGTAAATGTTTGAATTTTATTAGGCTGTAAAATTAATTCAGGTTCTATTTTTGAAACTCCAAACGTTCCTAATTGCGTTTCAAAAATAGGTCGTTTAGGTTTTGGTCCGTAAAAAATATTGATAAAAGAGCTATCTAAAACATCTTTATTTGATGGTCCAAAATGAATGTTTTTAAGGAAAATAGCTGATGTTTTATTTACTTTATAACCACCAATGCCTGATGGATATTTAGGCGGCACGAATCCGGGTAAATAATAAACGGTGTTTGGTGTAAGAGTAGGGAAGGTGCCATCATCATTTAAAATATTCATTTGCTGATACAAGTCTTTGTAATCTTTATAATTATCAATAGAATAAGAAATACCATTACTGATATTTTTTTTAGATCCTTCTTGGTAGTTTATTAAATGCCCATTTATATGATGTGCCAGTTTACGGTGTGATGGAACAAATTCAAAATAACGAACAAATGTATCTTTACTAAATTGCATTGGAAGTTTGATAATATAAAAATGGTCTGCTCCATTTCCTTTTATGGGAACCAAATCTTTAAACCGAATGATTGTATCTGGTTTCCCGAAAAATGAACCATAGTAAAATGTTGGTGGCGTTGGTATTTTTGTAGCATCTCCTAAAGGCATTTTATTTTCTACCCAAATTTTAATTGTTTCAATTTCAACTTCAGTTAAAATGCGTTCTCCAATAAAATGTGTGTATTTTGAATCAGCAGGCCAAGGTGGCATATAGCGGGTTTGTGTTACAAATTTAATTTTGTTTGCATATTTTTTAACGTTTTCATAATTCATTAATTCAAACGGACCACTTTCTCCTGTCCTATGGCAAGGTGTACAGTTTTTGAAAATAATTGGAGCAACGTCTTCAAAAGTTGGGTTAGCGTTTTTGAGAATAGTTTTATTAGAAGTGTTTTGACATGAAAAAATAAAAATAGAAAGTGAAATAAAAAATGCTGAATGAATATAATTGCATCCAAATTTATTTAACAAACTAAATTTAAATTTCTTATTCTTGCACATACACTCTTTTTACACGTGAAGAAATTCCAGTAAGTACTTCGTAGGGAATCGTTTCCATTGCTACTGATAATTGATTGAGCTGTTCATTTGTTTCAAAAATAATAACTTCATCTCCTTCTTTGCAATTTAGAGTTGTTACATCAACCATAGACATATCCATACAGATATTTCCTACGGTTACAGCTGTTTGATTATTTATCGAAACACTAAAATTACCGTTTCCTAATTTTCTGCTAAAGCCGTCAGCATAACCTATTGGAATAGTTGCTATCGTTGTTTCTTTTGTCAAAATAGCATTTCTGCTATATCCAACCGAATCTTCAGCATGCAACTGTTTAATTTGTGAAATACGTGTTTTTAAAGTGCTTATATTTTTAAGATTTTGTTTTTCAATCGTATTAAATCCAACTCCATACATGCCAATGCCTAAGCGCACCATATTATAATGTGCATTTTTAAAACGAGGAATAGCTCCAGAATTACAAATGTGTTTTAATGTTTTATATCCTACTGCACTTTCTATTTGACTTGCTGTTTTATCGAATAGTGAAATTTGTTTATTTGAAAAGTCATCAAACGCTGCATTATCGCTTCCAACTAAATGTGAAAAAATACTTTTTACATGTAATGATTTTTCACTTTTTAAAAGTTCAATTAATTTAGGAATTTCTTTTTCTTCAAAACCCAAACGATGCATTCCGGTATCTAGTTTTATATGAATTGGATAGGGCTCTGCAATAGCTTTGTTTTGAAGTGCATTAATAAATTCATACGCTACTTTAAACGAATATATCTCTGGTTCTAATTTGTAATCAATTAAATCATCATAAGAAGATTCTTCAGGGCTCATTACCATAATTGGTAAATGTATGCCTGCTTTTCTTAAATCTACACCTTCATCCGTATAAGCAACTGCCAAATAATTTACATTGTGATGCTGAAGTGTAAATGCAATTTCCGAACTCCCTGCACCATAACCGGTTGCTTTAACCATGCACATAATAAATGTATCATTACTTATTTGTGAACGGTAAAAATTCAAATTCTGAATTAAACTATTTAAATTTATTTCTAAAATTGTATCATGGCTTTTTTGTTGAAACTGTTTACTGATGTTTTCGAAACCAAAGCTGCGGGCTCCTTTTAATAGGATGATAGAGTTATGAAATTGTAATTTTGATTCTGTTTTTATGTTATTTAAAAAATCAGTTGTATTGTTGAAAAAGTAACTTTCACCATTAAAACTATTTTTTTGATGAGAAATACCCTTCCCAATTCCAATTAGGATATCTATTTTAAAAAAATTTAGTAAGGCAGAAACCTCCTCATATAATTGCTTGGCTGGTTTACCACTTTGTTCAATATCTGATAAAACAATAATCTTTTTTCCTCCACGGTGTTGTTGCTTTTGATAGTGAAGTGCTATTTCTAATGAATTGATATCTGAATTATAAAAGTCATTTATTAAAATGCAATTATTATTGGCAAGTTTTAATTCTAAACGCATTTCAACAGATTGTAAACCTTGCATTCTACTTTCAATAATTTCATTCGAAACATTTAAATGTAATAAAGTTGCCCAACACGTAATAGCATTATGAATACTTGCTTTATCAGTAAACGGAATTGTTATTGAACAGTTTTTTTCTTTATAAAAGGCATTAATTTGTGTTGAATGTAAGTTAGAATTTATTTCTAAAATCTGCAAATTTGCATTTATTTCTACCGAAACAATGAATGAGTTTTTTAAAATGGTTTCAATTTCACTCGAATTAACATTGATAGATAAAGCATTAATTATAGTAATATCGCAATGCTTAAATAAATTTATTTTTTCTTTAAGCTTTAAATCAATACTTGCAAATCCTTCGTCGTGGGCTGTTCCTAATGATGTTAAAATTCCAATGGTTGGTTTTATAATTTCTTCCAGAATTTTCATTTCTCCAACTTCGGAAATGCCAGCTTCAAAAATGGCTAAAGTGTGCTGGTTATTTAATTGCCAAACTGATATTGGAACTCCTATTTGTGAATTATAACTTTTCGGACTTCTACAAATAGAATAATCATTTTTAAGTAATTGATACAACCATTCTTTTACAATGGTTTTGCCATTGCTACCAGTAATACCAATTGTTGGAATCTTGAATTTATTGCGATGATACGTTGCTAATTTTTGTAATGCAATGAGAGTATCCTCAACAATAATAAAATTAGCTTCAGTTAATTGAATGCAATTTTCAGGAATGTGATTGACTAAAAATGTTCTAACGCCATTTTGATATAAATTAAATATATATTGATGAGCATCGTTTCTTTTAGAAATAAGAGCAATAAATAATGTATAACTAGGTTCAGTTAATTGTCTACTATCAATAAGTAAATGTTTTATTTCATAGTTTGAATTACCAATACAATTAGCGTTTAAAATTTCTGAAATATGTGTTGTTTTGTACAAAATAAAAATGGATTATTTCTTTTACAAAATAAGTCACTTTTAGGAGATTTCCCAATTTTATTATTGTAATCTGCGTGATTTACACTTTCTTTTAAACTTCTTTTGTTTTTTAACAACCATGATTTTTTTGTCTTCAAAATTTCTGGGAACACTGCATTGACAAATAAAATTATGAAGGCTTCTTGGGCAGTATGCCTGAATTCGTAATTGTTTTAATGAAATTGAATCAAAATGTATATTGGGATTCGAACACTGACAAATAAAACCGTGATGACCCGAATTGCCACGAGGGCAAATGTATTGGGATGGAATTTCTTGCGCATAAAAAAAACCACTTTCAATTATAGTAAATATTATTATAAATGAAAGTGGTAATTTCTTTAAATACATAGTTATGAATTAACCAAAAGTTTAAACCCTTTGCCATGTACATTTACGATTTCTACCTTTGAATCGTCCTTTAAATATTTACGAAGTTTAGCGATATAAACGTCCATGCTTCGTCCGTTAAAATAATTGTCATCATGCCATATGGTTTTTAGGGCAAAATTTCTATCTAATACATCATTTTTATGTAGGCTTAATAAACGCATTAATTGACTTTCTTTTGTTGTCAATTTTTGTTCATTAGTTCCATTTAATAAAATCTGAGTTTCTGAATTAAATGTATAAGTTCCTATAGAGAAATTTACGTCTTCTGCATTGTGAACACGTTGTTTGCTACTTCTTCGTAAAACCGCATTTACACGTGCTAATAATTCATCCATTTGAAATGGCTTTGTAATGTAATCATCTGCACCAGCATTAAAGCCTTCCATTGTATCTTCTTTCATGCTTTTAGCAGTTAAGAAAATAATTGGTACATTTTTATCTGTAACTCTAATTTCTTTTGCTAATGTAATTCCATCTTTTAAAGGCATCATTACATCAAGTAATAAAAGATCAAATTCTTGCTTGCAAAAAGCGTCAAATCCTTTTTTTCCATCAGTAGCCAATTTTGTTTCAAAGCCTTTAGCTTCCAAATATTCTTGTAATAAAATACCTAGATTTGCATCATCTTCTACTAATAAAATTTGTGTTTTTACATTATCCATAATCTTTTTTTCTTAGGTTTATTTATTCTTCTTCTTTATAGGGCATTATTATTATAAAAGTACTGCCTTTTCCTAATTCACTATTAACATTAATTGTGCCATTATGTTTAAAAATAACAGCCTGAACGTAACTTAAACCTAAACCAAAGCCTTTTACATTGTGCACATTGCCGGTTGGTACTCTGTAAAATTTATCAAATATTTTACGTTGATTATCTTTGCTTATTCCAATTCCATTGTCTTGTATAGTTATTTCAATACCTTTTTCAGTATCATTTGTGCTAATAATTATCTCAGGATTATCTTTAGTGTATTTAATAGCATTATCTATCAAATTAAAAATTATATTCGTTAAATGTAGTTTGTCAGCGTTAATAACGTGTTTTTTTGCATTTAATTGTTTACTGATTGAACCTTGTCGAGCATCTATTAAGAGTTGGGTATTTTGTATGGCTTGTTCAATAATTTCATGCACATCATTTTCGGTACGTTTGAGTTTAAATTCTCCTTTGTCTAGTATTGATGTTTGTAGGATGCTTTCTACTAATATACTTAAACGTTTATTTTCATCCCGTATCATTTTCACAAAACGGTATTGCTTTTCGGGTGTTTTGGCTACCGTTTCGTCATGAAGCATTTCGCAAGCTAAAGAAATTGTACTAATAGGCGTTTTAAATTCATGAGTCATATTGCTTATAAAGTCGTTTTTTATCAGAGATAGTTTCTTTTGTTTAGAAATAGTTGAAATAGTATAATAAAATGCGAGGATTAAAATCAGAATTACCAATCCGGAAACGCAAAGCATTAACCACATTTTTTTTAATAAATAATTTTTTTGGTTTGGGAAATGTACACTCAAAAATTGAGGAGTTACATATACATTATTAGGCGAAAGGTTTATTGCGAAAAAACAACTAACGGAATCGCAATCCATTTGCGGCTCTTTATAATTACTATTTGTTTTGGAATCTCCTAACTTATTAGAAATGGAATATTTAAAATTTGTTGTGATTCCGCCATCAATTAATTCTTGTTTTAATATAGTGTCAAGCATTATTGAATCAACTTTTGGCTTGTAATCTTTATATACATTTATGCTAATTAATTCATCATACAAATCATTTACGGTTTCATTTTTGTTCTGCATCAATTCATTCCTAAGGTTTTCAAAGGTTTTTGCTTGGCTTTCTTTGTCTTCAACATTAGCTAATGATTGGTACGGCGAAAAATGATTTTGTGAATTTATAGAATCTCCTGCAAATTCTTTTTGCGACATTTTACTCGTTACAACTCCGCACGAATCAGTACTTAACTCCTCAAAAATACGAACTTGCACATCCTTACCACTTGGATTAGCAACTGTTTTTAATGCAGGTTTTGTGATTTTTACGCCTTGTTTACGTAATTTTATTTTTTTAGAAATTTTATTTGAATAGGCAATTTTTTCAAGTTTGTTAGCCGTTGATTTTAAAGCTTCATTAACTGATCTTTCAAATTCCTCCTCTTTAAGCTTAACTGAACTTTGTATCCAATATATTTGAACAGCAATTAGTGCAGCTAATGCTACGCCCACTAATACTGAAATAATACCTAAATTATACTTGCTCATCTACAGTAAATGTACTAAACTATAAATTAGATTCTTTAGAGGATTAACTTTTTTTAACTACTGAATAGATGTTTAGATTAAAGCATCTGCAACTGTAAAGGTACTTCCTCCAACAAAAATTAAATCAGTTGGTTTAGCTTGTTTTTTCGCTTCAGTTAAAGCTTCTGAAACTGTTGGAAATTTTTTACCTTTCAAATCATGTTGTTTTGCTAAATCGAATAGTTCTTTTTCGGGAAGCGCTCTTGGAATATTTGCTTTACAGAAATAATAAGTAGCCGTTTTTGGTAATAGGTTTAAAATACTTGTAACATCCTTATCATTTACAACACCAAATACAATATGTAGTTTTTTGTATGTATAGCGTTCTAAGTTTTTTAATACTTCTTTAATGCCATCTTCATTATGGCCTGTGTCTGCTATTATTAAAGGGTTTTCGCTTAAAGTTTGCCATCTACCCATTAATCCTGTAAGTTTTTTCACATTTTGTAATGCCTTTAAAATAGCGTCGTCTTCTATAATAAATCCTTTCTTTTTTAGAATTTCTAAGCACGATAAAACACCTTGCAGATTTTTTATTTGATATAAACCTGATATGTCAAGTTTGTAAAGCTGTGTTTTATTTTTAACCTTTTCGTGTAATTCAATGCATAATAAATTATCCTGAATCGAGTTGGAAATAACTTTGTATTGCTTATCAGCAAAGCTAATTGGAGCTTTTAATGATTGGGCTTTTGTATTAAAAACTGATAAAACTTCAATTTGAGTTTGGCTAATAATAACCGGTATTTTTTCTTTTATAATTCCTGCTTTTTCTGCCGCAATTAATTGTAAAGTGTTCCCTAATAAGTTTATATGATCAAAGCCGATGTTTGTAATGAGGCAACATTCGGGTTTAATAACGTTAGTTGAATCTAATCGTCCTCCTAAACCAACTTCTATAATAGCAATATCAACTTCTTGTGCGGCAAAATAATGAAATGCTAAACCAACAGTCCATTCAAAAAATGAGGGCTCAATACTATAAAATGTGTTTTTATAATCTTCAACAAATTTTACTACGTCTGTTTTTGGAATTTGTTTGCCGTTTATTTTAATACGTTCTCTAAAGTCTATTAAATGGGGTGATGTATATAAACCTGTTTTATATCCAGCTTGTTGTAGCACGGCTGCAAGCATATGAGATGAAGAGCCTTTGCCGTTTGTGCCAGCTACATGAACACATTTTATTTTCTTCTCTGGATGTCCTAATGCTTTACAAATGGCAAAAGTATTGTCTAAATTAGCCTTATAAGCAGCGGCACCAATACGCTGAAACATTGGTAATCTTGAAAATAAGTAATCAAGCGTTTGCGGATAAGTCATTTTAATTTTTTAAATAATGATATTTTTAATACAATCGTAGGTACTAAAAAAATTAAAAACTGAACACAATTGTGATGCTTCCTTTTTGCTCACCTTCTTGGCCGCTTACTGTAAATTTAGTTCCAAAGGCCGCTTGGCGCGCTAATGTTTTAAGCATCGAACTATTTGTATTTGTTTTTCTGCCGACAGTTTCGGCTTTAATTACATTTCCGTTTTTGTCAACTGTTATTTCAACTTCTACTGTTCCTTCTTCTTTAGTATCTTTAGGTAATTGTGGTGGTTTTACGACGGTCCTTCCAACTAAATTAATGCCATATCCTCCTGGGCCCGCACCTGTTCCTGGACCATGTCCTGGTCCGTTTCCGCCGCCATCACCACCGCCAGTACCTCCAGTGCCATGCGTATTTGGCTTACCGTCTGGACTACCTTCATTACCTGCGTGCCCACTATTACCATCTCCGCCGCCATTTTTTCCTTGATTTTTTAACGCTTTTTCTGCTATTTTTTCAGCCATTGTTTTTTCTTTTGGCTTTACAACTTCACTAGGTTTTGTTGGTGTAATAACGGTTGTATGGTTTTCTATTTTTGGTTTTGTTTCGCTAATATTTACATCTTCACCATTTACGCTAGTTAAAATAGCTTCGTTAGATTCAGGATTGGCTGGAGGTGGCTTAACTTCTGTATTTTCTATTACGCTTGTTGCATCTCCGATGCCATTGTTTTCCATATTACCTGTACCTTCATTGTACGTTCCGAAATTAATTTCGGTGCCACCACCGCCACCAGCCAAAACAGGAAAAGGAGGGTTTGGTGTGATGATAATATAAAAAAATAAAAAAAGTAAAATCAAAATAAATACACCCAAAGAAATAGCTCCTGAAATAAGTCTGTTTTTATTTTCTTCAGATCGTGAAACTATCATTTTTAATTGCCGTTAGAAGGTTGTGTTGCACAAATCATTTTACAATTTAATTTATCTCCAATTTGCATCATGTCAATAAAATCTTGATATAATAAATCTTTATCCACATGTATCACAACAGCAGGTTCAATTCTGCCAGCAATTTTTTCAGCTAATAAGGGCTCTAAATCAGCAAACGATACCTCTTTGCTATCAATAAAATATTTATGATCTTTTGTTGCCGCAATATGAATTGGATTTTTGTTATTATCAATTTGGGTATTTTTTTTCGAACTTGGTAAGTTTACTTTAATGGCATTTGGACTTACCATGGTTGATAGAATTAAAAAAAACAGCATCAAAAAGAACATGATATCGCTTAGCGAATCAGTGCTTACTTCTGCATCTCTATGTCCTTTTTTACGTAAACTCATTTTATTTACTTGGTTCGTTCAAAATATCTAAAAACTCTATTTGACTTTCTTCCATACGGTTTGATAATTTATCAATGCGTGTATTTATCAAATGATAGCCCACAAAAGCAATTACACCAACAACTAAACCACCACCCGAAGTAATCATTTTTTGATAAAGACCTGATGAAATAACTTCAATTTCAACTGTTTTTGCTAGTGAAATGTCATAAAATATTTTAATTACGCCAATGATAGTTCCAATAAAACCAAACATAGGAGCAATTCTTCCAATAATATTTAAAACCCCTAAGTTTTTTTCGAGGTGAGATAATTCCGCTGTTGCTTTTTTATTCATTGCCTCTCTTATTTCTAGCATATTTTGTCCAATACGAGAAATGCCTTGCTCAATCATTAATGATTCGGGCGAATTAACGCTTTTACATAAATTACGGGCATTAGCTAAATTACCGTTTAAAATCATATCTTTTAAGCTAGGCATAAGCGTTGAATTTTTTTTGTCTGCTTTTGAAATAACTAAAATACGTTCAATCATGACGTAAATTGAAATTAAAAGTAAAATTGCTAATGGAATCATAATGACACCACCTTTAGAAACCATTTCAAATAATGATAAATGATTTGGAGGAAGTTCTGTTACAGTTTCTATGCCTGTTGTTACAGGTTGTGAAGAAAGGGTTTCGGCAACTGTGGCAGCAACAGTGTTCCCAATTTGAAGAATGAATGAAAGCATATTTACTTATGTTTTTTAATTATACAAAGTTAATTAGAAAAGGATGAGTAAATTAAACCATAAGCGATGTTTTAAACAGATTTGTGTTAGTATAATACTTCAAAATCAAAAAGATACAGGAAATTTTATGCAAACTTTTTTGTTTGGTAGGATTTCCACATCATAAAAATTCCAATTAATACAAAAGGGATACTAAGTATTTGTCCCATATTAATAGGTAAAGAAGCTTCAAAACTTTCTTGATTTTCTTTTAAAAATTCCATTAAAAAACGAAATGTAAACATTAGCACACAAAATAAGCCAAACATAAAACCTTTGTCAAATTGGTCGCGTTTATTTTTCCATAACCAATACATCACTAAAAATAGGATTACATAATAGAGTGCTTCATAAATTTGTGTTGGATGGCGAGGCAGTAAATCAACCGTAGGGAAAATAAATGCCCAAGGCACTTGCGTTGGTTCGCCAACAATTTCTGAATTCATTAAATTTCCAAAACGTATCATAAAGGAAGCGAATGGCACAACAACTACTAACCTGTCAAATAGCCAAATCCAACTTTCTTTGGTTTTTAAGCAATATAAAATCATGGCAATTATAATTCCAATTGCTCCGCCATGACTTGCTAAACCACCTTCCCATACTTTTAAAATATCAAGAGGGTTTGCTGAATAATAATCCCAACCATAAAACAAACAATGTCCAACGCGGGCACCTAAAATAGTTCCAATAACAATATAAAGAGTTAAAGTATCTAATTGTTTTTCGGTTCTACCTTCATTTCTAAAAATACGGTTCATAAAAAAATGACAACCAATAAACGCCATTGCCCATGATAAGCCATACCAGCGCACTGGCCAATCGATTACTGGAATTGTAAAAATATCAGGGCTTGGATTCCAATTTATGAAGAGTGATAACATAGGTGCGAAGTTATAAATATATTGTTTTAAAGAAGAAATATTATTCTTCGATGTCAAGGCGGAATTGGTGTAAGAAACGATGTACTATTGGACTTAAAATAATTGCTACACATGTTAAAAATGCAACGCCACTATATATTGCATAAAAGGATGAAAATATTTTTGCCCCGTCAGTTTCAGCTCTATCAACTGGCCCCATTCCTGTTAATATCATACTTGCATTAACTAAACTATCTAACCAAGGGATATTAAAAAAATAATGATAGCCAATAATACCAATTGTTAATGAAAAAACGAGAAACAAACTTCCTAAAACCATACTTTTAAAAAGCCTAGAAAAAAAGTGTTTTTTATGAGGTAATTTTTTTGTAGCCATAATTTATTAATCCAATTTAAAACAACAGTATTTAATATCTTCTCCTTTAGCTGTAAATAAGCCTTCGTAATAGGTTTTTATTTTAGTTAGTTCTTCTCTCTCGGGAGGGCAGTTTTTGTATAAGTCGTTTGTAGCGAAAATTAATTCAAGTTTTTTTTCTTGAATTACTTCCATAGTATATTCATAAAAAAAAGTGTTATCTGTTTTTAAATGGATAATTCCACCTGGTTTTAAAATACGCCTATACCTGTTTAAAAAATAATCAGGATTTGTTAATCGTTTACGCGCTTGATTTTTTTTGGGTTGAGGGTCAGGAAAGGTTATCCAAATTTCAGAAACTTCATTTTCCTCAAAGCAATAATCAATAAAATCGATTCGTGTACGCAAAAACGCCACATGGTCCATTTTGTTTTCTAATGCAAATTTTGCACCTGTCCAAATTCTATTGCCTTTTACATCAACACCAATATAATTTTTTGAAGTATCGTTTGATGATAATCCAATAGTATATTCTCCTCTACCACAACCAAGTTCAACAACAATTGGGTTATTATTTTTAAATACTTCTGAATGCCATTTTCCTTTTCTAGGAAATCCATCTTCTAAAATATCATGATGGAAGGCGAACGTATTTTCAAACGAATTTAATTCAGCAAATTTTTGAAGTTTGTTTGGCATAATGTATTATAATGCTACAAATTTATTAAAATCCTAACAAATTAATAATATCATTTTTAAATCTAATTTATTACATTCGTCGTATTATTAAAACTACTATGAAATTTAATTATAACAAAACTAAGATTGTTGCCACAATGGGGCCATCTACAGAAAATATTGTCGTACTAGAAGAATTATTTAATGCAGGCTTAGATATTTGTCGAATTAATTTTTCGCATGGTGATTATGAGCCAATTAAGCATGTAGTTGATAATGTTAGAATTTTAAATAAAAAACTAAATAGGAATGTTGGTATTTTGGGGGATTTACAAGGGCCTAAATTACGAATTGGTAAAGTTAAAGATAATGCTGTTGATTTAGTAAACGGTGAAGAAATTGTAATTACAACGAAAGAGTGCGAAGGAACAGCAGAAAAAATATTTATAACCTATCCTCAGTTTCCGCAAGATGTTGCAGCTGGTGAATTGGTATTGATTGATGATGGCAAAATAACTTTAAAAGTAATTGATACAAATCGTAAGGATGAAGTTCGTGCATTAATAATTGCTGGTGGAATTTTATCTTCTAAAAAAGGAGTTAATTTACCAAATACAAAAATTTCTTTACCATGCTTAACTTTAAAAGATTTACGTGATTTAGATTTTGCCTTAGAAAATAATTTTGAATGGGTTGGTTTATCTTTTGTACGAAGTGTAACTGATATTATTGAATTGAAAGATATTATCCGTTCAAAAAACAAACATGCTCGTGTTATTGCAAAAATTGAAAAACCAGAAGCAATAAAAGAAATTGATAAAATTATTGAAGTAACGGATGGAGTAATGGTAGCACGTGGAGATTTAGGAGTTGAAATGCCTATGGAGCAAGTGCCTTTATTGCAAAAAATGATTGTAAGTAAATGTTTAATTGCCTCTAAACCTGTTATTATTGCTACACAAATGATGGAAAGTATGATTACAAGTTATACACCAACAAGAGCGGAGGTTAATGATGTAGCAAATGCAGTTTTAGATGGAGCAGATGCAGTTATGTTGAGTGCAGAAACTTCAGTAGGACGATATCCTGTTAAAGTAATTGAATACATGCGTCGAATTATCACAGAAATTGAAAACGACGATCGTATTTATTACAAAGAGCATGAGCCAGAATTAAAAACAGTAACTTATGTTACCGATAGTATTTGTTATAACGCAAGTGTAATGGCAAAACAAGCTGGTGTAACGGCAATAGTATCAATGACACATAGTGGTTATACTGCTTTTAAATTGAGTAGTCATAGGCCAAAAGCAAACATTTACATATTTACAGATAATCAAACCTTGTTAAATGCATTAAGTTTAGTATGGGGAGTTCGAGGTTTTTATTACGATAAATATGAAAGCACAGACGACACCATTAATGATTTAAAAGAATATATTAAAGATGGTGGTTTTGTAAAAGCGGATGATTTGGTAATAAATTTAGCAAGTATGCCAATGAAAGAAAAAGGCAGAACTAATATGCTTAAGTTGAGCTACGTTCAATAATCATAAATTTATTTATTGTTTTTAGTGTGTTTTATACTGATTTTGGTATTTAGCTTTAGCGTAAGCTAATTTGTTAATAGTTTGTGAATACTCAAATGTTAATTTTTTAATGGTTTTTTACAATATTTGTTAATATCCTAAACTAAATCTTATGAAGAATTTTGCTCTATTTTTCTTTTTTTACTTTACTGCTTACATTGGTCAAGGTCAAGAAAATTTCAATCTTGATGAGTTACCAAGATTATTAGTAACTGAATTAAATAAATTTAGGGTAAAAAATGGTTTAGATACTTTCGAAGTCAATCAAATTTTAATAAATGCGGCAGAAATTGATGCTAAAAAAATGACTGCTTCTGGACAAGCAAAAGTTGATCCTTTAAAAGTTAAGAAGAATTTAATTAAAGCTGGTGGCACTAATAAAGGTGAAGAATTAGCTATGAATGCGGCAGTAATAAAAGGAAGGGATAATTACAAAACTGAGCAAGTAGCAAAAGTGATTTATACAAGATGGGAAAATAACAAGAAAGATAAAGAAGTTTTAATAAAGGCTCAATATATGATGATTGGAATAAGTTGTATGTTGGATAAGGATAAGAAAAAAGTTTATGCAACTGCAACATTTGGAGGCTACGATAGTTTTAATGCAGGTGCAAAAAAGAAAAAGGAATTAGATGTTCCATTTAACACAAAATCTAAAAAGCTATTAACTGCAGATGCTAAGTCTTGTAAAACTTGCGATAAATGGAAAAATTATGATATCTTACAAAAAGGATTAATTGTAGAAAATGGAAAAATTTATTTGGAATATGCCAATCTCAAAGATTTAAAAAGGATACTGAAAAAGCCGAAAGATGGATTGGCTGTTGATGTTGTTCAAAGAGCACAATACGAAAAAGCAGATTATAATATTTTAGATAATAATTTGCAGAATAAAGGCATAATGCAAAAAGTAATTACAAAAGATAATTTATTTGCTAAAAACTTAATTAAAGCAGATCCAAAAGCAAAAAAGAAAATTAAAATCAATAATCTAAAAGTTGAAATGGGTAAACTTAATTCTAAAATTAAAGGCCCATATGAATTAAATTTAATTGTAATTCAAGATGGACATGTTTGCAAAACTATTATGCGTAGTTATCTTGAAAAGGGAGATCAGGAAAGTAATACGCCAATTGGTTTAATTCCAGCAGATTCAACAGTTGGTTTAAATCCTCCATTTGAGCCTCGTTCAGAAAGTTCAATATTAAATTTCACAATCCCTTTCGAAAAAAATAAATCTGAATTTAAAACGGAAGATGTTCAACCGTTTATTAAAGCAATGAATGAACCTGATTTTATCATTGATGGTTTGTATATATACGCATATTCATCTATTGAAGGAGATGCTGTTGCAAATGCAAAGTTGCAAAGGAAACGGGCAGAAAGTGTAACAGCTGTTTTGCAAAGCATGCAGAATAATAAAATAACGCCAATTATCGAAACTAAAGATTCGTGGAATTTATTTGAACTCGAATTAGAAGATGGTAAATATGCTGAGCTAGTTAAATTAGGGAAAGATAAGGCAACAAAGAAGCTAAATGCAGATACTAAGATGTTAAAAGAACTTGAGCCAGTATTGGCTAAGGAGCGTTTTGCACAAATTGTAATGGATGTAACCTATGATATTTCCGGTAATAAAGAGCAAAAGTTTACTGCTGTTTCATTTAACAGAGCTATTAAAGCTAATAAAACCCAACAAGCATTTAAAATAATGGAATATGCTTTTAATAAAAAAGTTGAAAAGAAGTACACTGATGATATTATGGATAGTTTAAAAATCCCTAATGATGCAAAGTTCATTAATTTTTTAAATAATAAAATTTATTACAATTATTTAGCTAACAGTAGTTTGGTTGATTTTGACGATTTAGAGCAGTTAAAACAATTAGAAAAGTTAGATCCAACAAATGACATTGTTCGTTATAATAGAATGTATAGTTCTATTACATTAGATACAACATTAGGAACAAAGGAGCAGCAGGCAAAAATGCAACAAGATATTGACGCGTTGTATAAAACTAAAATTCAGAAAAAGTTAATTGATGGTTTAAATATTGAGTGGCAATTTAAAATTATGGAATCACTAGATACTCTAGAAAATAGTGAACCGTTAATTGAAGGCTGTATTACAAAAATTAAAAGTTTTTATGATTTTAAAGATGCAAGTTGGCAAAACTCATTAAAGTTGGCTTATGCTTTCACACGGGGTAAAGACTATAAATTTTCATCAAATATTTTAGAGCCATTTTTAAAAGTTGAGAATGTTGATGAGGGTTTATTGTTTAGTTATATTTCGATAGCATCTCATTTGCCTGAAAAGTTTTATAGCAGAACTTTTTGTGACGCATTGCATAAAGCTAAAGAAAAAAATCCTGAACGTTACTGTCAATTATTTGGTGAACCAAGAATGTCTTTTCAAGTATTGGATAATCCAAGTGCTAAAAGTGATTACAGAGACGCAGGGTGTAAATAAAATCAGAGTAAATAAGTTACTGAAGTTTTTTTACCATGGCAAGAGCTTCTTCGTTTGATGGATTTATTTCAAGTGCTTTTTTATAATATTTTACGGCTTCAACATTGTTTTTCATTTGCCAATAAGTTTTCCCTAAAGTGTTATATATTTCTATTGCGTTTACACCTGCATTTATAGCATTATTGCATAATGCAATAGTTTTTTCGAATTGACCTGATTCATTATAATCATACATTAATAAATTGTAAGCATTTAAATAATTTACATCTAATGCTAAACATTTTTTTAAATAGAATTCGCTACTATCTTTTTGTTTGGTTTCTCTCATACAAATAGCTTTATAGAAAAAAAGTTCTGTAGTTGGTTTTAACGAAATTGCTTTATTTAAATATGGAATTGCAGCACCGAACTCATTAAAATAATAAATTAAAACATAACTTAAGTAGCTTAAACTAGATGGATAATTAGAATATAAAGTAATTGATTTTTCTAAATATTTCCTCGCTTCAATTAATTTATTTTTTCTTTCAACGTTAGTTAATTTATTATTTTT